>JAEXPL010000299.1 GCA_023446865.1 Verrucomicrobiota bacterium
GCCCGGGCCGCGGGGCTGTGCCGCGGCCAGGACAATGACCGGCGCCGCGCGGCCGGCAGCGAGCTGGCGGCCGGCCTCCTCGTTCGTGCTGTCGACGCTCTCCAGAAACAACAGCGGCGGCGTCTCCGGGGCGAGGGCGCGAATCAAGGCGGGGCAGGGGCCGGCGGGCCGCGCGGTGAGGCGGTAGCCGCGGCTGTGCAACGCCTCGAACGCGAAGCCCTCCGTCTCCAGACGGTGGAGGTGCCCCCAGACCGCGACGCGGCTCAGCCCGACCACCTTCGCCAGCGCGGCGCCCGACACGCAGCCGTCGCCGGCGGCGAGAAACTCGCGCAGGAGGTCGGCTTCGATCTCGTCGGCGGGGCGGGCGGAGCGGGACATGGGGGCGGAGGACCTAGGAAGGAACGCAGAATGAAGAAGGCAGATTGACGAACCCGAAGGGAAGAATGCAGAGCGATAGGCGGAAGCGGGAATGGGATTTCGCGGGTCCGAAGTTCTGCATTCTTCGTTCTGCGTTTGCGCAGCGGCTACTCGCGCCAGTCTAGGCCCACGTCGATCCAGACGCTGTGGTGCACGAGGGCGCCGGTGGAGATGAAGTCGAGACCGAGACCCGCGAGCTCGGGGATGGTGCGGAGGTTCACGCCGCCGCTGGCCTCGGTGTAGGCACGGTCGCCGACCAGGGCCACGGCCTCGCGCAACTGCGGCACGGTGAAGTTATCGAGGAGGATGATGTCGGCCCCGGCCTCAAGCACGGGCGGGATCTGTGCGAGCGAGTCGACTTCGACCTCGATGGGCAGCTCGGGCGCGGCGGCACGGGCGCGGCGGACGGCGGCGGCGAGGCGCTCGCCCGCGGTGGCGCCGGCGGCGGCGAGGTGGTTGTCCTTGAGCATCACGCGGTCGAAGAGGCCGAGCCGGTGGTTGCACGAACCGCCGCAGGCGACGGCGTATTTTTCGAGCATGCGCCAACCGGGGGTGGTCTTGCGCGTATCGAGAAGGCGGGTGCCGGACGTGCCCAGCGCGTCGACATAGCGGCGCGTGGTCGTGGCGATGCCCGAGAGGCGCTGGAGGAAGTTGAGGAGCGGGCGCTCGGCGGGCAGCAGCACCTTCGACGGGCCGGAAAGCGTGGCGACGACCGTGCCGGCCGGGACCAGCGCGCCGTCGCGCACCCGGGGCTTCACCGTGCAACCGCGGCCGTAGGCGGCGAGCACGACGGACACGAGCCCGAGGCCGCAGACGACGAGGTCCTCGCGGGCGACGAGATCGGCCGTGCCGCGGCCGGTGAAACGCTGGCCGAGCGTGGTGACGTCGCCGCGGCGGCGCGGCCGGCGGCGCAGACCGGCGCCGGCGAGATCCTCGTCGCGCGCCAGGGCGACGAGGTGGCGCAGATAAGCGGGGTCGAGATCGGCCCAGCGCAGGCGGCGGTGCAGGTGCGTGAGGAGCTGGCGTTGGGAGAGGCGTGGCATCGGAGGAACGGTCGAACCGTGTGCGCCCGGCGCGGGGCAGGCAAAAGGAAAGCGCTCGAGCGCAAGGAGAGGGCGGTTGGCTGGGCTGCTGCGACGCCGGCCGTTCCCACCGCCGCGTGGCAGCGCGCCTCACGCCTGAGGGATTGAGCCCGGCACGCCCCGGACACGTTCTGAGCGGGCGGGCGGGGCATAGCGCGTTTGACCCGGGGGCGGGGGGCGGTTGGGTTGAGCGCATGCACATTTACCCCGTCTGTGCCGAAACGAGGCGTCGCCTCTCGTTGTTTGCTCTGATCTTCGCCTCCGTGCCGCGCCTCGCGCTGGCCGATGACACCGCGCCGAAGGCGCCGGAGTGGGCGTATCCGGGCAGTGCGACGCGGGTGCAGGTGGCGCCGCCGCCGGATTTCCGGCGGGCCACGACAACCTTCGCCACCCCGATCGGAATCTTCGAGGGACAGTCGGACGTGGGCTCCGCCGTCGTGCCCGGCAGCGCGAGCTTTGATCCGGCGACGCAGCGGTACACGATCAATTCGGCCGGCTACAACGTCTGGTATTTCCGCGACGAGTTCCGCTTTCTGTGGAAGAAGATGTCCGGCGATGTGTCGCTGGCGGCCTCGATCGAGTACCCGGATGCCGCTGGGTTCTGGGATCGCAAGGCGCTGCTCGTCATCCGTCAGGATCTCGACGACGACTCGAAGGTCGCGCTCGTCGCGTTGCACGGGGACGGCATGATCCACCTCGCGCAACGGCCGGCGAAGGGCGCGCGGGTGAAGGATCTCGAATTCCGCATCGGCGGGCGGGGCCGGCCCGGCGGCGAGAGCCCCGACAGTTTGGTGACGGTGCAGGCGAAGCGCATCGGCATCGAGAAGCGTGGGAATGCCATCGCGCTCCACGTGAGCCTCGAGGGCGAGCCGATGCACCAGTTCGGCGCGCCGATCGAGCTGCCGTTCACCGAGCCGTTCTACGTCGGCATCGGTTTCTGCTCCCATCTGCCCGACCAGTCGGACACCGCGATCCTCTCCGATGTCGTTCTCGAGAACAGCGCCGGTAAAGTGCGGTGAGGGTCAGCAAGCGCTCAAGCTTGTCGCCCAGACCTCCGCCTGTGGGGCCCCCGGCCGCCGTAAGCCGCCTGCCTCAACGTTCGCGCCGAGATGGGGCCGATGGTGCATCATTGCTGGAGATCTCCAGAACGCCGACTCTGGCGTTAGCGGCGACATTGGCTGAGCACTCGGCGGAATCGAGGTCTCAGCGCGATTTCAGTTGGCTGCCCGGCCTGGATTCGAACCAGGACTAGGTGAGTCAAAGTCACCTGTGCTACCCTTACACCACCAGGCAGTGCGTGCGAGCGGCGGAACGTGTCGGGGTCGTTGCGGGCCGTCAAGGGCGGAGGCGGGCTTCCCGCAACGGCCACACATTGCACCGGACGGCTAAACTAGGGGCGGGCTTGGCCGATAAGCAGGCAAGGCGTTTGCGACCGGCGGCGTGCCGCAGGGTGGCCGATGGTGTGTCGCGGGCGCTCGTGGCGCTCACCAACTATCATTACCTCCATGAAGACCAGACTGCTTCCCTTCCTCGCGACCATGGTCGCTTGTGCCCTCACCTTCCCGCTGCGCGCTCAGGTCGATCCGGCGATCCAAGCCAAGATCGATGCCGAGATCTCCGCCGCCAAGGCGCTCGCTGCCGATCCCGCTGTCGTTGCGGCGGTCAAGGGTTACAACGCGGCTCCCTCGGCCGAGGCCCAGGCGATGACGCAGGAGAAGTGGAAAACACTCACGTTGCTCGACCCGTTCGTGCGGGCCTATTCCAAGAACGCGGCCGGCGAAGCTTTGAAGACAAAGAAGTCGGCGCTGATGACCGAGGCGTTCCTCTCGGGGGCCGATGGCTGCAAGGTCGCGTTTCTGGCAAAGCCGTCGAACTGGAGCCACAAGGGCAAGGCCAAGCACGACCAGCCCATGGCGGGGAAGATTTGGCAGGGCGAGATCGAGGTCGATGAGTCGACCGGTCTCCAGCAGGTGCAGGTGGCGGTGCCGGTGCTCGACGGGGACAAACCCATCGGCTCGCTCGTCGTCGGCTTGAGCGTGTCCAAGATGAAGAGCTGACGCGCGCCATCTCGCCGAGCCCATTCTCCCATGTCGCGCGCCCGGAGCCTGCCGCAATTGTTGCTGATGCTGGTGACCGGGTTCGCCTTGGTCCTGGGCGGCACAGTCACCCTGTTGCTGGTGACCGCCCAGCGCCAACGCGGCCGCCAGGAACAGGCCGAGCGAGACATCGTCGCGCTCTACGAGCAGTCCAATGCGCTCCGACTGCGGATTGATGCCGGGCGGGCGCTGGTGCAGAACCTGATGCGTTCCCGCGACCCGGACGAGATCGAGCAGATTCTCGCCAAAGCCAAGGCGGCCGACGCCGAGGTGGCCAAGGCGCTTGCGAATGCCAGTGCGGCGATGCGGACCGCCTGGCAACGGGTGAGCGAGCGGGAAGCCAAGGTGGTGGAGGCAGTGCTTCTCGGGGACAGCGGCCGGGCTTCGGAGCTCATGCTGCAGGAAGTGGCGCCCGTTGTCGGCGCGCTCGATGCGGCGATCGAGCAGGAGTTGAGCGAACAGCAGGCACAGCAGAGCCAGCGTCTGGCCGCGGAGCGGGCCACCATTCAACGGGCCAACTCCCTCATCACGGTGGTCGCGATTGCGACACTCGGCGTCCTCGTCGGCTTCGGACTTTTCCTTCGGCGCAATCTGGCGCGACGACTGGCGGGAACCGCCGGCGCGCTCGGGCAGATGAGCGGCCAGCTCGAGGGCACACTGCACGAACTCGGCAACACCAGCAAACTGCTCGCTGATGGCGCCAGCCAGCAGGCGTCCTCTCTCGAGGAGACCAGCGCGACGCTCGAGGAGATCTCCGGCATGACGCGGCGCAACGCCGACAGTGCCGGCACCGCGCGCGAGATCGTGCGGGAAACCCGCACGGCGGCCGAAGCGGGCCACGGCGACATGAAGGAGATGACCGCTGCAGTTGCGGCGATCAAGGTCTCCTCCGACCAGATCGCGTCGATCATCAAGACGATCGACGAAATCGCTTTCCAGACGAACATCCTCGCACTGAACGCTGCAGTCGAAGCGGCGCGGGCTGGCGAGGCCGGCGCGGGTTTCGCCGTCGTGGCCGAGGAGGTTCGCAATCTCGCTCAGCGCAGCGCCGTCGCCTCCCGCGAGACTGCCGCGAAGATCGAGGATGCCGTCCGGCGCACCGCCGAAGGTGTGCGGATCAGCGACAAGGTCGGCCGTGCGCTGGAGGAGATTGTCACGCGCGTCCGGCGCACCGATGAACTGATCACGGAGATCGCGACCGCCAGCGGCGAGCAGAGTAGCGGGCTCGCTCAGCTGAATACAGCCGTGGCCGCGATGGACAAGGTGACCCAGGCCAATGCCGCCAGCGCGGAGGAGACTTCCGCGGCAGCACAGGAACTCAATTCCCAGGCTTCGGCCCTCGTCGCCGCGGTGACGGAGCTCAACCGTCTCGCCGGTTTGGCGGAGGCCGATGCTCGGCCGACACCGCAGCCCGAAGGCAGGCCGCAGAGCCTGGCCGGGGCGGCGGAGCCGCGGCCCAAGGTGACGGCACGCTGAAGTGCGACGTCGGGCTGGATTGTGAGGGGCGCAGGCGGTCGCCGGCGTGGCGCAAATAGCAATTGCGCCGGGGTGGGGCGGCGTTTCTCCTCCCTTTTCGCCCATGAAACTCTGGTCGCAGACCTTCATTCCCACGCTCAAGGAAAGCCCCGCCGACGCCGAGATCGCGTCGCACAAGCTGCTGCTCCGCGCCGGCCTCGTGCGCAAGCTCACCGGTGGTGTGTACACCTACCTGCCGCTCGGGCTGAAGGCGCTCCAGAAGATCAGCCAGATCTGCCGCGAGGAGATGGAACGCGCCGGCGCCATCGAGGTGCTGATGCCGCATCTTCATCCGGCAGAAACGTGGCAGGCGGGCCCGCGGTGGAACGCCGTGCGTGAGGTCATGTACTCGGTTTCCAGCGCCGGCGCCGGCAAGCGCGCCCCAGCCGAGCCCGAGATGGTGCTCGGGCCGACGCACGAGGAAGTCGTCACGCCGCTCGTCGCGGGCGACGTCACCAGCTACCGCGACCTGCCGAAAAACATTTTCCAGATCCAGACGAAGTTCCGGAACGAGATCCGCCCGCGCTACGGCCTGATGCGCGCCCGCGAGTTTGTGATGAAGGACGGCTACTCCTTCGATGCTGACGACGCCGGCGCGATCGTCAGCTACCAGAAGATGAAGGAGG
>JAEXPL010000389.1 GCA_023446865.1 Verrucomicrobiota bacterium
ATCCCCGAGAAACCCTCCGCCATGACTTCCGGCACGCCGGCCCCGACCCCCGCCACCATCAAGCCCGCCGATCTCCGCGGTATCCTGAAATACGTGCCACGTTTCCAGGGCCAGATCTTTGTGATCGCCGTCGACGGCGCCGTCGTGGCCGACGACAACTTCGCGAACATCGTCCTCGACGTCGCCGTGCTCAAGAGCCTCGGCATCAAGGTCGTCATCGTCCATGGCATCGGTCAGCAGATCCGCGAGCTCTCCCGGATCCGCAACATCCCGATCAGCGATGCCACCGGCGAGGGCGTGACCGATGCCGCCACCCTCGACCTTGCGATCCGCGCTTCCTCGCGGGTCTCCCATCAGATCCTTGAAGGGCTCACCCAGGCTGGTCTGAAATGCGCGATCACCAACGCCGTGCGCGCCGTCCCGATGGGCATCATCAAGGGCGCCGACCTTCTCGCCACCGGGCGCGTCGACCGCGTCGACAAGGACTTTCTCCTCCAAATCATCCAGCACGGTGCCGTGCCGATCCTCCAGCCGATCGGATTCGACCGCGACGGCCGCACCCTCCGTCTCAATTCCGATCTCCTCGCCCGCGAGATCGCCGAGGCGCTCGGCGCCACCAAGATCGTCTTCCTCGCGCAGGCCCCCGGCCTCGAACTCGACGGCGAAGTCCGCCGCGAACTCTCGGTCGACGTTCTCGCCGAGGTCCTCGAGAAGAAGCCCGATGCCCTCCCGCCGCGCATCGCCAGCAAGGCGCGCGAGGCCGTTGCCGCCATCCTCGCCGGCGTCCCCCGCGTGCACCTTGTCGACGGCCAGCTGCCCGACGGCCTCATCAACGAGATTTTCTCCAACATCGGCGTCGGCACGCTGATCTACGGCAACGACTACCAGCAGATCCGCCGCGCCACCCGCCGCGACGTGCGCGCCATCTACAACCTGCTGCGCAACGCCGTGAAGCGCGAGGAACTCGTCCATCGCACCCAGCAGGCGATCGAGAAGAACATCGACCAGTTCTTCGTCTACGAAATCGACGAGAACCTCGTCGCGACCGTCTCCCTCGCCTTCTACCCGGACCGCCCGCAACTCGCCGAACTGGGTTCCCTCTATGTCGTACCCTTCTACCACGGCCGGGGTCTCGGCAAAAAGATGGTGAACTTCGCCTGCCGCGAAGCCCAGCAACGGGGTGTCACCGAGGTCATCGCGCTCTCCACCCAGAGCTTCGCCTTCTTCTCCGGCGTCTGCGGTTTCGAGGAGACCACCAAGGACATCCTGCCCGAGGCCCGCCTCAAGACCTACGAGGAGAGCGGCCGCAATTCCCGCGTGCTCGTCCGCAAGGCCGGCTGACCCACCGGCGCGCCCCTCCGGCCGCCGTTTTCACTCTGAAAACGGCTCGATGCGCGTCATCGCTCCGCCGTTGGTCGCTTCTTCGGCACCGCCGGTCCCCAGCGCCGCAAGAGGTACTCCGCCAGGTTCATCAGACTGCTCCGCGGCACCCCGCCGCGCTCGGCCCAATCCCGGAACGGCTGCACATGCGCCCCCCGCTCCCGCACGTATTCCCAAAGCTCGTCCGCCAGTGTCGACGCCGGCAGTACCCCGCGGGCGGCGCGCCCGGCGACCTTGTTTTCCCAGTGGCGCAACTCCTCCGGATGTGCTTGTAGATAGTCGAACACCGACTGCTCGAAACGATTGAGACTCACCCGGAAACCTTCCCCGACCGGCGCGGTCCAAGGCAACAAAGACTTCATCGTGAACACACCTACCCCTCCCTCCAACCAGCCTCAGAAGCCCGCAACGCCCCCCCACAGCGGTGTTGCGCCGCGTCCCGAAAAACCCAGTCTCGGGTCCCAGCAACCCTCGCACCCATCCATGTGGACTAAATTCAAGGAACAGATCCCCGCGATCTTCTTCACCGCCCTCATCACCATCGGTGTCCTCGTCTGGCTCGGCAACAAGGTCGTCAGCCAGATGAACGCCCAGAGCGAACGCCAGCTCGCCGAGCTCCGCACCGCGACCGAACAGCGTATCAAGGAATCCAACGACGCGCTCAAGGCCCAGATGGAGGCCACCTACGCCCTCCTCAAGGAATCCGTCGAGAACCGCAAGGGCGGTCTCTTCATGAGCGACGACGAACTCGCCAAGCTCAACGACGAGAAGGTCGCCATCCTCGCCAAGGCCCTCGCCCAGCAGATCCAGCCCTACGGCATGCCCGTCCCGAAGGACCCGCAGGAAGCCGAGGCCCAGCGCAACCAGCAGGTCGACGAGGTCGCCAGCCGCATGGCCGGCAAGATTCAGCCGATCCTCGAGCAGATGTCGCACGAGACGAGTCTCACCAAGGAGTCCGTCGCCGCCTACAGCCAGCGCATCTCCGACCAGATCGCCGTCGTCCTCACCTCGGAGCTCGCGCAGAAGCAGAAGCTCAACAACAACCTCCTCGAATCCAACTCCATCGCGCAGGAGTCGATGCGGATCTCCCAGCAGATCACCGCGCTCTACCTCTCGCAGATGAAGAACGAGTCCCTGCTCGGCCGCATCCTCATGCTCCCCGCGCACGTCGTGCAGGACGTGGGCAAAGGTTCCATCGTCAACAGCAACGAACGCGCGAAGATGGAGGCCAAGCTCGCCGAGGACATGAAGAAGCTCCAGCAGCGCCTCGACAACGTGAAGTCCAACATGCCCGCCCCGGAGACCACCACTCCGGCCCCGGCATCCAAGGGTTGATCACACTTCACTTTCTCCCGCCCGCGGCCTGCGCCGCGGGCTTTTTTGTGCGCGGCGCCGGCGGGCGCACGGTGCCGGTGCCGCTCGCCCATCGGCCCCTCCGCCATGCGGAAGCGCCTCCGGCATCGTCCCGCCCCTCGCGGAACGACGGAGTCGATCAGCCCGGCCTTGTCCGCCGGGTCGCTGACCGGCCTGCTGGGACTCAATCACACCCCACCACGCACCGGGGCGTCATCGCCGCGAATGAACGCACAGACAGAAGATTCTCCTGCCGTCTGCGCGATCCAACCTCACGCCGTCAGCTTCACCCGCCGGCGCGAGTTGAAGCCGCAGAGCTCGACCACCACACCCCAAGCGCGACGCAGTCCGACGTCGGTGAGCGTGTCGATCCCGCACGCCCGCGCGAAGGCCTCCTCGTGGCCCTTGTAGCGGGGCGGCAGCAGGATGATCGTCCGCTCGTCCTCGCCGATCGTCGCCTCGATGGTCGGAAAGAAAAGCCCGCGGCCCACCGCCAGCGGGTGGTCGGGTAGCTCGACCGCCTTCTCCGGCAGCACCAGCCACGGGCGATAGCGGAAGCGCAGTTTGCCCTCCGGCGTGCGCGCAATCCGGCCGTAGGTGCGCAACGGCGTATCCTTGATCCCCTTGCCGGCGAAAACCTTGTTCTCCTTCGGATCCGGCTCGAAACGGGAGCGTCGGAACGTGAAGAAGTCCCAGCAGAAGATCGTGCCGTAGGTCGTGAGCCGGAACGCCCAGCCAGCGAGGAAATAGGAGACCACGATCACGAGCATTGAGAGCACGATCGCGAAGCCTGGATGGCTGCTGGAGAACAGATTCGCCGCCCCGAGCAGGCCCAGCACGCTGAGGCGGAAACTCTTCAGCGCCGCATCCACCGCCCCCCACGGGCTGAGCAAAATGAGCACGTTGATCGCGTGCGCCGTGATCCAGACCAGCAGGAACACCGCGACCGCGAACGGCGCGAGCAGGATGTTCATGATCGTCGCCGCATCGATCGCCCCGAGCTGGATCATCGCCAGCCCGGTGGCCTGCGAGAGTTCGGCCCCGCCGCCACCACCACTCCCGATGAGACCCGTCAGCGTGTCGAGCGTGAACGGGATCACCGCCCCGGCCGCCACCAGCCCGCTGAGCTTGTTCTCCATGGTCTCCGCCACATCGAGCGGTTTCTTCCAGCCCGGCGGGAGCGCTGTGCCGGCGGCGTCCTTCAACGCCACGCCGCCCACGATCAACAAACCCGTGATCCAGTACATCGGTTGCGCGTACCACGGCAGCGCCGCCTTCTGCTCCGGCGTGTCGGCCTGGACCCATTTGTAGGCACCGAGCGCGCTCACCCCGAGCATCGGGGACACCGCGATCCCTGTGATCTGCGTGAGCGTCGAGGCCAGCTGCACCCCGATCACCGGCTTGTCACCGGTCTTTGGCGCCGCCGGAGGGGTCGCCGCCGCCCACAGCGGCGCGGCCACGAGAGCACACAACAACGCGATACAGGTCCATCGGGTAGCTGGTTTCATCGCCCATAGCGTAGGGTCCCGTCGGCCGAATGCAAAGTCGCAGATGCCGCCGCCGCCGTTTCCGCCGGGCCTTCTGCCTCCACCCCTCCGATCCAGCTGCGCTCATACCCGCCAAAGCACCCCGAATCCGCTTCCCCACCGCCGCCCCGCTGGCCACACTCCGCCGTCTCCAGTTCGCCAAATACCTGCACATGCCCGCGCCTACGCCCACCTACGTCATCGGCCACCGCAATCCCGCCTCGGACGCGATCTGCTCCGCCATCGCCTACGCGAACTACAAGAACCGCCGCGGCGACACCTCCTGCGTCCCGGCCCGCTGCGGCAACTCCAACGCCCGCATCGACGCCATCCTCGCGCGCTTCAACCAGCCGCTCCCGCTGTACCTCAGCGACGTCACCCCGCGCGTGCGCGACATCATGAGCGCCCACGTCGTCAAGGTCGGCCCGCACGCCACCTGCGCTGAGGCGCTCGAACTCATCGACCAGCACGACATCCGCACCCTGCCGGTCGTCGAACCCAACAACCGCCTCGTCGGTACCCTGTCGATCTTCCAACTCGGCGGTTTCTTCCTCCCCCACATGAAGGAGGTGAAGCAGATGCGCCGCGTCCACGGCACGCTCGGCGCCATCGCGCGCTCCCTCAAGGCCAAGATCCACCACCTCCGCGACGCCGATGCGATCGAGGAGCTCTACGTGCGCATCGGCGCCATGGACATCCGCTCCTTCGGGAGCTACAGCCAAGCCGACAAGATTCCCTGGGAGCAGACCATCATCATCGTCGGCGACCGCTGGGACATCCAGCAGAAGTCCATCCAGAACGGCGTCCGCCTGCTCGTCATCTCCGGCAACCTCCCGGTCGACGACGAGGTCGTCCAGCTCGCCCGCGAGAAGGGCGTCTCCCTCCTCGTCAGCCCGCTCGACTCCGCCACAACCTCCTGGGTCATCCGCGCCGCCTCCTCGATCGACAACCTGATCGATCGCAAGACCGCCACCTTCGACCCCGACACCCGCCTCACCGAGGCCCGCCGCAAGGTCGCCGCCCTCGCCGGCGCCGCGTACCCGGTCATCGATGACGACCAGCACCTGCTCGGCGTCTTCTCCAAAACCGACCTCATCAAGCCCGTCCAGACCCGCCTGATCCTCGTCGACCACAACGAGCTCACCCAGGCCGTCCCCGGCGCCGCCGAGGTCAACATCGCCGAGATCATCGACCACCACCGGCTCGGCGCCCCGGCGACAAACCAGCCCATCCTCTTCATCAACGAGCCCGTCGGTTCCACCTGCACCATCGTCGCCAACCTCTTTCGCCGCGACAACCTCACGCCCGCGCCTGAGATCGCCGGACTGCTCATGTCCGGCCTGATTTCCGACACGCTCCATCTCAACAGCCCGACCACCACCGAGCGCGACTACGAGACGCTTGCCTGGCTTGCGCCCATCGCCGGCATCACGAGCGCGGCGTTGGCCGATCTCATCTTCAGCTCCGGCTCCGTCATCCTCGCCCAACCGCCCGAGAAGGTCATCGCCGCCGACAACAAGATCTATGACGAGGAAGGCCTGCGCTTCTCCGTCTCGCAGGTCGAGGAACTCGGCTTCGGCAACTTCCGCGCCCATGCCGAGGCGCTCGCCGCCGCGCTCGAGCAGCTCCGCAAATCCGAGAACCTCTTCTTCTCCTGCCTGTTCGTCACCGACATCAACACACAGAACTCGCTCATGCTCGTGAAGGGTGACCGCGACTTCATCTCGCGCATCTCCTACCCGCACGCCGACCGCGAGGACGCCTTCGAGCTTCAAGGCATTGTCAGCCGCAAGAAACAGCTCATCCCCTACCTCGCCAGCGTTCTGCACGGCGCCAAGCACGACGGCGCCCTTCCGCCGAAGGGGTAAGGTACGGGCTGCCTCAGGACCGGACGACAACGTCGTCCGGCCTCCCCAAGATGTCGGCGCCGTTGCGCCGCCGCTCGCCGACATCTCGGCGTTCGGCACAAACCGCCTACCGGACCACTGTCCACCGGCCACCGTTCACCGGCAACCGTCCACCCGGCGAGCCCGCCGTTCGCCGTCTGTTTTTTGACACCCCCGCGCCGCCCACCATCCTCCGCGACGCATGGCCCAAACACCGATCGTCCGGATCCGCGAGCTCACCCGCATTTTCCGCCAGGGTGAGATCAACGTCACCGCGCTCGACCGCATCAGCCTCGACATCGCCGAGGGCGAGTTTCTCACCCTCATGGGCCCGTCCGGCTCCGGCAAATCGACGCTCCTCCACATCATCGCCGGCATCGACCGGCCGACCTCCGGCGCCTGCATCGTCCAGGAGCACAACATCGCCGAGATGGATGAGTCCGCCCTGGCCGACTGGCGCAACCAGAACGTCGGGTTCGTCTTCCAGACGTTCAACCTCATCCCCGTCCTCTCCGCTTTCGAAAACGTCGAGCTCCCGCTCCTCCTGACCCGTCTCTGCTCGAAGGAGCGCCGCCGCCTCGTTACCGCCGCCCTCGAGATGGTCGGCCTCGCCGACCGCATGAAGCACCTGCCCAAGCAGCTCTCGGGCGGCCAGGAACAACGCGTCGCCATCGCCCGCGCGCTCGTCACCGATCCCAAGCTCGTCGTCGCCGACGAACCCACCGGCAACCTCGACTCCCACTCCGCCGCCGACGTGCTCGACATCCTCCGCACCCTCAGCCGCGACGCCGGCAAGACCGTGATCATGGTCACCCACGACCCGAAGGCCGCCGCCTACGGCACCCGCAGCATCCACCTCGAGAAGGGCGAACTCGTCTCGTGACCTAAGGCAAAACGCAGAATGTCGAATGCAGAACTGAAGGCAGCGAATCACCCCCGACTTCCGCATTATCCCTTCTTCATTCTGCACTCTTCATTCTGCGTTCTCCGCTAGGTCCTCCGTCCCATGACCATCTCCGGTTTCATCATCAAGAACGCCTTCCGCAACAAGCGCCGCGCCGCGCTCTGCGTGCTCAGCGTCGCCGCGTCGCTCTTCCTCCTCGTCTCGCTTCTGGTCGTCCTCAACGAGTTCACCAACCCGCCCGAGGATGCCGGCGCCTCGCTGCGCATCGCAGTGCGCAACAAGGTCTCGCTCGCCACGCCGCTGCCCGTCCGCCAGCGCCCCCAGATCATGAAGATCGAGGGTGTCGAGGCGCTCACCCCGCTGAGCTACTTCGGCGGCCTCTACAAGGGCGAGGAGAACACCTTCTTCGCCCAGTTCGCCATGGAGCCCGAGCAGCTCGAGATGGTTTTCGGCGAAGCCAAGCTCCCGCGCGACCAGCTCACCGCCTGGATCGCGAACCGCACCTCGTGCATCGTCGGCGCCGACACCGCGAAGCGCTACAACGTGAAGGTCGGCGACAAGTTCCAGCTCGTCGGCCAGATCTATCCCGTCGACCTCGATCTCACCGTGGCCGGCATCTACGAGGGCACGACCGACGACCGCAACGTCTTCTTCCACCACAAGTATCTCGACGAACTGCTCGGCGATCCCGGCACCGTCGGCATGTGGTATCTCAAGGCCCGCTCCGCCGAGGAGGTCCCCGCGACCATCGACCGCATCAACGCCGCCTTCGCCAACACCTCCGCGGAGGTCCTCGCCGAGACCGAGCGCGCCTTCCAGCTGAGCTTCATGTCGATGTGGGCGAACATCAAGGTGCTCATCTCCTCCATCTGCTCCGTCGTGGTCTTCGCCCTCGTCCTCGTCTCCGCCAGCACGATGAGCATGGCGATCCGCGAACGCCTCCGCGAACTCTCCGTCCTCAAGGCGCTCGGCTTCCGTCGCCACGAACTGGTGTCCTTCATCCTCGCCGAAAGCTTCGGTCTCTCCGCCGTCGGCTTCCTCCTCGGCGCCGGCGGCGCGTGGTTGCTCTACGGCTCGATCGACGCCCCCACCCTCACCGGCGGCATCTTCCCGATCCTTGAGGTCACCCCGCGCATCCTCGGCACCGCGGCGCTCGTCGCCGCCGCGCTGGGCGTCGTCTCCAGCATCGCCCCCGCCGTCTCCGTCGCCCGACTCAGCGTCGTCGAGGGGCTCAAGACGCTCGACTGATTCCTCCTTCAGCCCGCACCGCTCCGTGCTCAATCTCTTCAAATACCACTACCGCTCCGTGATCGTACGCTGGCGTTCCACCATCGCCACCGTCCTGGGCCTGGCGCTGGTGATCGCCGTCTTCGTGCTGATCCAGTCGCTCGCCGTGGGCATCGAGAAATCCAGCGGCAACACCGGCGACCCGCGCAACCTCCTCATCACCCGCCAGGGCGCCCTCGCCGAGACCACCAGCGTCGTCACCCGCGAGCAGTTCAACATCATCCGCTATCTACCCAGTGTCGCCCGCGATGCCGCCGGCAACCCCGTCGCCTCCGGCGACGTGCTCATCATCGTCAACCTCCCGCGCCGCGACGGCACCGGCAGCGCCAACGTCATGCTCCGGGGG
>JAEXPL010000429.1 GCA_023446865.1 Verrucomicrobiota bacterium
TCGCCATGCAGATCACGCACGTGATCCGCGGCGAGGACCACCTCTCGAACACGAGCAAGCACGTCGAGCTCTTCAAGGCCTTCGGCGTCACGCCGCCGAAGTTCGCGCACATCCCGCTCATCCTGAAATCCGACGGCCCGGGCAAGATGTCGAAGCGCGACCGCGGCGCCCTGATCGAGGAGTACCAGAAACGCGGGTACCTTTCGGAGGCCGTGGTCAACTTCCTCTGCCTGCTTGGCTGGAACCCTGGCGACGACCGCGAGAAGATGCCGATCGCCGAGATCGTGAAGCTCTTCGACTTGCCCGGCGTGAACCAGAGCAACGCCCGCTTCGACGAGAAGAAGATGGCGCACATGAACATGCTCTACGTGCTCGAGCTGCCGGCGGACAAGTTCCTCGCCGCGGCCCGCGCGCACTTGCAGCAGCGGAACGTGGCCGCGGCGCTCGCCGCCGAGCCCGCGTACTTCCGCGAGGTCATGCTGCTCAGCCAGCCCAAGATCAAGGGCCTCGAGGAGCTGCCCGCCTACACCGCCTATTTCTTCACCGAGGACTACGCGATCGACGAGAAGGTGAAGACGAAGGTCATGGGCAAGGGCGACCCGAAGGCCCGCCTGCGCGAACTGATCGCGCTCCTCCGCGCCGCCGACTTCTCCTCCGACACCGCGATCGAGACCTCCATCAAGGATCTGGCGACGAAGAACGCCCTCGGCTTTGGCGACTACCAGGCCGTGGCGCGTCTCGCCGTGTCCGGCACCAACGTGGGCCCGTCGATCACCGGCATGTTCCGCGTGCTCGGCCGCGACCGCGTGCTGGCCCGGATGGAACGTTTCCTCGCCGCGGCGTAAGGCGCGGCGAGGAATCCGGCATGCCGACGCCATCGGTTGGCGCTCGGTTGGCTGGACATTGGAGGCGACTGGAGCCCGTCAGGGCTCCAGTCGCATTGGTAGCTTACACGCACCGTGAAGCAGGCGGCGAGTTCCAACCGGGTTCTCGGTTATGCGGCATAACGCGCGCCTCGCCTGGCTGGACGCTGCGGGTTTCACGTCGACTCGACCCCTTCGCCGGATCGCGGGGCGACTGCTGGGATATCTTCCCCGAGGGCTTTGAGCGTCTCCGCTCTCTTGGCGCGGAGAGATTCCAGTTGGTCGAAGATCTTGAGTATCGGCAATTCCGAGGCTTCAGAATGGATCATGATCGAGCCGCCGGGATTCTTGAGGTGTAGCGACTGGGTCTTCGGGTTGCGTGCTTCAAGCCACGTTTGAATGAACTGTCGGTCGTTGTTTCTCACGGCTTGGGCGCAATCCGCCCACTCCGCCTGCATGCGAGCGATTGTCGCGTGTTGGTTGATAATCAGAGGAAGTACCGCGGACTCCCACCGCGCAGGACTTGGTCTGCCTATCATCGAAAAACGGCTTAGGGACAGAATCCCCTTCCGGAAGGCGACCGATTCATTGAGCAGCGCGCGGGAGAGATCGGCGCGTTCGTCGTTGGGAGCGCGGAGTTGTTGGATGAGTTTCGCTTTCAGCTCGGTCGGCACGGAGTGCTGCTGAGCGAGCTTTGCCAAGGTGTTCACTGCATTCTTCTCGATTATAGCGCCGATCATCAAGGTGCCCAGAGAGCGACTACCTTCGCGGAGTCTGCGGCCGAACAGCAGCGCGTCGCTCAGGATCGCGAGCGCTTGCGCGGACTGGTCCTCCGCGGCGGCGAGTCGGGCCATCTGAGCCGTGGCGATCATGAATTGCTGGAGCGGCTTGAAGTGAGGGATAGGCTCGGCGTAAGCGGTGCAATAGTCATCGAAACCCTTCTGGGCGTTGATTTGCCGGACCCAGTCGCGAACCGGCTCCAACGTCTGCCAATCGGCCCGGATCGTATCGGCGTGTTGCCGAAGCCACTCCTCGGAGGGGTCTTCTTCATAGGGCGTCGAGAGCGTCTGAGGCCATTCGATGGCGTGGCCGAATTGCGGGTCTTTCGTTCCGATCAGGGCCAACTCGCGCGGGGCTCGTGCGACGCCGGGGTTCGGTTGGAGCAGCGCGGCGTCGACCGCCGGTGGAAGCGCCTCGTCCCAGGCCAGCCAGACGTATCCCGCTGCGGCCCCGACAAGAACAATGAGCGCTGGGGTGTGCTGCGCGCGGGTTCTCGGGAGCAACCACCCCAGCAGAACGGCCGCTGCGATGATGAAGAGAAACGCAACGGCGAGACCGATCACGATCGCGGCTGCCCACTGGGGCGCTGGCAGGTCGGATGCCTTCTGCGAAATGGCGAGATCGATGCTCCCACGCGCAGCGATGGCGAAACTCAGATCGACTCGGCGGAGCCCTTGGTGCTCCACAAAAACGGTTACGAACCACGCAACCAGCGGTGCGGCAACGATTGCGCTGAGAAAGCCGAGGAGACGTTGGAGGAGATTTTTCACGGAGGCAGCGCGACGGCGAGAATCAGGGTGGGGCGGTGCGATGTTTGTGAACAACGGGAGAGGGGATCGCAATCTCCAGTACCTGGATGCCGCGGCGAATGGGCATCGTCGCGAAACGCTCCGTGATTGAGGAAGTGGTGGTGATGCAGTCGGCCGAGAATGTCTGCCTGATCTGGTATCGGCTTACGGTCGATTACCGCGAAGACGGCAAAGCGTTGTCGACGAAGAAGGCCTTCGCCGCCGCTGCGTGGGTCCGGCGCGAAGAAGAATGGCCGGCGGCTTCCTGCCAAGAATCGCGGATCGAGGAGTGAGCGAGGCGAGCGACTGGGTGACTGAGCGAGACGGTTTGGTCACCAACCGGGCTTTGTTGGTGCAGCTCATTTCCTTCGACTCAGCGTGGCGGGACCAGTCGGAGACTGGTCCTACTGGGTGGTGCAACCGGGGCTCAGGCGATCTCGTGACCGGTGAGCCAAGCGGCGAGGAGTTCGTCGCTGTCGAGGACGGCGGCGGAGCGCAGTTCGGGATCGAGGAGTTCGCGGTAGCTCGGCTCCGCGAAACGGCGACAGTGGAGCAGCACGGTGGCGCGGTGGCCGGGGGCGCGGACGAGGCGGCCGAGCGCCTGGTTCACCTTTTGCATGCCGGGCACCTGGTAGACGAGGCGGAAGGCGGCGTCGCGGGATTTGGCGCCGCTATGTGCGAGTTTAGCGCGCTGCACGGCGTTCACTTCGGGCAGCGCGGGGCCGACGACCATCGCGTGTGTGATGCGGCCGCCAAGCAGATCGATGCCTTCGGTGTAGCCGGTGCCCAGAACAAGGAAGATCGCGTCGCTTGCCCTGAGTGTCGCCTCGATGAACGCCGCCTGCGCGGCGAGATCGAGGCCGCGGGGCTGTTGCACGACGCGGAGCGTGGGGTGCGACGCGGCGCAGGTTTCGGCCACGGCCTCGGCGTAGGCGTAGCTGGGGAAGAACACCGCGACCGGTGGACAGTGGACGGTGGACGGTGGGTGGTCGGCGGAGGAGGGAGGACTGATGATGGACGACGGTGGACTGACGATGGAGGAGGACGGGGCGGAAGGTTGCGCATTCGTGGGCGGCTCACCGGGGATGGTTCGTCCTACCGCTGGTGGCGAAACGCTCACGCGTTCCGCGACCGATCGCGAGGCGGCGCAGAGTTGGGCGACGGTGGCAGCGGTGG
>JAEXPL010000443.1 GCA_023446865.1 Verrucomicrobiota bacterium
GTCGAGTCGCGGGGATGCGTGTTCCGCGTGCCGGAACGAGGCGACAGCACGTTTCGCTGTCGCGATCGGGACACGAAAGCGTGTTGTTGGAATGGGGGGGGCGGTGCGCGGACCGGGAAAAGAAGAACGGCGGTCGCTCGCGCGGCCGCCGTCAGGGAGTCGCGCCGGGGCGCGGGGCTGTCGCGGTTCCGGCTCAGCCGAGCAGGGCGTTGACCTTGCGCATGACCTCGAAGGCGTCGGCGACGTAGAGCACGTCGGCCTTGCCCTGGGCCCAGCTGCAGGCGGCGTTGAGATTGATCGCGCGGCGTTCGTTGATGAAGCGCCAGCCGACGGTGTGCGGCTCCTCACCGTGGCAGCAGGTTGCGAGGCCTTTCTGGTGACGCGGGGTCGAACCGGTCTGGCCGACCTGGTTGAGGTGCGTCATGAACTGGAGCACCGCCTGGCCTTCGCCGCTGAGGTCGACGAGCGACTTGGTGCTGCCGAGCGACGCCTGGGTCTTGCCGAGGAAACCGAGGATGAGTTGCTCGGCTTCGGCGGCGTGCGGCTGGCCGTCGGGCTGTTTCTTGGTCCAGCCGGCGCCGGCGACGAAGAGCAGCTTGGCATCCGGGCGGATCGTCTGCTGGTCGGCGGGCGGGGACTTCAGGCCGGTGACCTCGGTGCGGATCGTCGGCAGGGCGACGAGCACGCCCTCGACGGTCGCGGTGCCGGCGGCACCGGCGTAGGCCGCGGCGCAACCGGATTCCAACAACGCGACCCACGGACGGGCGGTGCGGCTGAGCGTGCCTTCCATGCGCTGGCGGTAGTACCAGCGGGTGACGGCCGGTTTGCCGTTGGCGGCGGCGAGGCCGGTGACGTGCGTGTCGACGCGGCCGCCGAGGCGCTGGGCGACGCCGGGGAGGGTGCGGTTGGCGCGGGAGCCGGCGGGCGCGAGGATGATGGTGGCGCCGGCGGCCTTGGCGATCGCCTCGACCGCGGCGGCATCGGTCGCGTAGCGCGACTGGGCGAACTCGGGGCCGGTCACGCCGAGGAAGCGCGTGGCGCCGCAGGCGGAGATGGCGTTGGCGGCGGGCTGGGTTTCGGCACCCACGAGGCCGGCGACGAACTTCGAGCCGGGCAGCGCGGCGGCGAGCGCCTGCGCGGCGGCGAGGGTTTCGAGGGCGGGTTTTGCGAGGGAGCCGTCGGCTTCGGTGAAGGCGAGGAAGAGGATGGTTTCCATGGAGGAAAAGCGGTGACGCTGGAAGGGGTTAGTCCTGCTTGATCCAGGCGACGATCTCTTGGGCGATGGCGTCGGGGGTGAGGTCCTTCACGATGCGGGTCTCGCGGCGTTGCTTGGGGAGCGAGACGCCGGCGAAGGCGAGGCCGTCGTTGGTGATCTTGGCGGGCTTGGCGCGCTGAAGGGCGGGCATCGCGGTGCGCATGTTGAGCATGCCCACCTGCGGGTTGTTGGCCGGCTCGGGGAGGCTGCCGGTGGCCCAGCCGAGGAGGGCGGGGGCGCCGGCGCAGGCGGAGACCTGGTGTTTGCCGCCCTCGACGCGCTCGAGGATCTCGAAAGAGCCGTCGGGTTTCACGGTGAGCTGGTCGACGCCTTGGAACTGGTCGACGAGGCCGAGGCGTTCGCCGACCATCTGCATGGTCGTGCCGGCGCCGCGGGAGGCGGATTCCCATCCGCCGAAGACGAGCAGCTTGGTCTTGTCGAGGCCGGGGATGGCGTTGATCGCGTCGGCGAGGGCGGCGGCGATCTCGGCGGACTCGGTGAAGCCGCCGGCGGGGCCGTCGATGGCGACGAGCTCGAACGGCACCTTCTGCGCGACGGTCATGAGGACCTGCTGGAGCTTGGCTTTCGGGCCGAGGGCGACGAGCCAGACCTTGGTGCCGGGGAGTTGTTTGGCGAGATTGGCCGCCTCGAAGAGCGCGTGGCCGGCCCAGGGGTCGAGCACGGCGGGGAGCATGAGCTCGTTCTTGAGCGCCGGGCCGGTGGGCGAGGCGACGGGTTCGAGGGTCTGGAGCGGATCGGGAACGATGCTGCCGCAGACGACGATGTGGTACGGATTGCTCATCGGGTTAAGGGTACGGTGGAGGGGAGCCGCCGATTGAGAAGAAGGAGCGGGCGGTTGGGAAGCCGGGAATGCGGTCGACGGTGACCGGAGGGCGGTGGGTCGGCCTGTGGCCTCCCTCGCCGCGTTCTCCGCCGCGGACCTACCGGACCGCGGCTCCTCGCGCCAGCGCGCTGCGGTACGCGGCTGGGACGGTGGACCGCGTAAAGGGCTTCGCCCCACGCGGCTGGGACGGTGACCGGTGCGCGGAGGAGAGGGCGCGTGGGTCGCGGAGACGCGGGCTCGACGGCGGGTGTCGCCGCGGTTAGGAGACTGCCATCATGTTGCGCTTTCTGGCCCGGTTCATTGCGGCGGTGCTGGCCATCGCCCTGTTCTTCTCCCTCGTGGTGGTCGCTTTCGTGCGGCCGGCGGGCACGGTGTTGCTCGCTCCGCAGACGTACAAGGACGTGCTGCGCAGCAACCAAGTGCCGGAGAGGCTGCCGGTGGTGCTCGCCGAGACGATCGCCAAGGTCGCGGCGCAGGAGGGTTTGAGCCAGCGGTCGGCCGATCAACCGGAGACCGACAATCCCGGCGCTTTGCTTGCCCGCCTGCCGGAGGAGGAATTGAAGAAGCTGGCGACGGCGCTGCTCCCGGCCGACGAGGTGCGGGCGCAGCTGGAGTCGGTAGTCGACCAGTCCTTCGTGTATCTGCAAACCGATGCGGTGAAGCCGGAGATCGTGCTGTCGCTCGCGGGCCTGAAACAACGCCTGGCCGGGGACGCGATCGAGCAGGCCTATCTGGCGGCGCTGCCGGGCGGGCCGGAGGCGGGGGCCTCGGCCGAAACGCGGTCGCGGTTCCGCGAGGCGGTGCAGCAGGCGATCAAGGAGATCCCGGACTCGGCGGATCTGTTTGCCATGCGCGATCCGAACCAGGCGGCGCAAGTCTACGCGGCGATGAGCGAGCTGCGGGGGCAATTGCAGGTGCTCGGGACGATCGCGCGCTGGTGCTGGGCGGTGCCGGTGTTGCTCGCGTTGGGCGTGGCCGTCTTTGGCGTGCGCTCGGTGCGCGGGCTGTTGCTGTGGTGGGGGATTCCGTGCCTGCTCGCGGGCGGGGTGGCCGCGCTGTTCGCGTTGCCCGGCGCCGCCGCCGGATCGGCCGTCTTCGACGTCCTGCTCAAATCCAGCCTGCCGCCCGAGGCGCCGGCCTTCGCCATCGAAATGGTGGTCGGGTTGATCTCAGGGGTCGTGGCGGCGGTCTTCGCTCCGGCTCTCAAGTTCGGTCTCTGGCTGGCGGGCGGTGGTCTTGTTGCGGTCGTGCTGTCGTTCTTCTGCCGGGCGAAGCCGCCGGCGCTGCGGAGCGTGTGACGCGCCACTGGACGACACTGGGGGCGGCGTGCAGCCGCGGTGAGAAGTGGGGCCGGTCTGTGACCGGCCGCGGCCGGCGCCCACTAGGCTTGCCGGCGGGAGCACGGGGTGTCCGGTCGGAGACCACAGTCGTCCCATAGGGGCAGGAGTGAGGCGGCTCGGCGGAGCGGTGATTTGCTGCCAGTAGGCAGGGTGTGAAACAAAAAACACCCCCACCGCCGAGCCAGCGGCAGGCTACGATC
>JAEXPL010000005.1 GCA_023446865.1 Verrucomicrobiota bacterium
TGCGCGACCAGATGCAGGCCGCGCTCAAGCCCGAGGTCTTCCGCAAGCTCTACACCGACTTCGCCGCGCAGAACCCGAAGTGGAACGAGATCCCGTCGTCGACCGGCAACGTCTACGAGTGGGACCGCCAGTCGACCTACATCCAGGAGCCGCCGTTCTTTGCGAACTTCGGTATGGCCGCCGGAACCATCGCCGAGATCAAGGGCGCAAAGGCGCTCGGCATCTTCGGCGACTCTGTCACGACCGACCACATCTCGCCCGCCGGCGCGATCAAGAAGAGCTCGCCCGCGGGCCGCTTCCTGCTCGAGAACGGCGTAGCGTTCGAGGACTTCAATTCCTACGGTTCGCGCCGCGGCAACGACCGCATCATGACCCGCGGCACGTTCGCCAATGTCCGCATCAAGAACCTGATGCTCGGTGGCGAAGAGGGCGGAAACACCATCTACCAGCCCACCGGCGAGAAGATGGCGATCTACGATGCCGCCGCGAAGCACATCGCCGCCGGCACTCCGCTCATCGTCATCGCCGGCCAGGAGTATGGCACCGGTTCGTCGCGCGACTGGGCGGCGAAGGGCACCAACCTCCTCGGCGTGAAGGTCGTCGTCGCGCAGAGCTTCGAGCGCATCCACCGCTCGAACCTCGTCGGCATGGGCGTGCTGCCGTTGCAGTTCAAGGACGGCACCACCGCGCAGACGCTGAAGCTCGACGGCACCGAGACCTACGACGTTGTCGGACTCTCGCCGGCGATCCGGCCGCAGCAGGATCTCGTGCTCCGCATCACCCGCAAGGGCGGTGCGGTGGAGGATGTCCCGGTGCGCTGCCGCATCGATACGCCGATCGAGATCGAGTACTACCAGCACGGGGGGATTCTCCCCTATGTGCTGCGCGAAATTCTCAAGCGCGGCTGAGAAAGCCCGATTGATGTTCTTCGCAACACGTCCATAGTCCGCCGCCCTTTCCTCCTCAGCGCTCTTCTCCCATGTCGGAAGCCGCAGCCAAGCCCGTGTTCCTGGTGGATGCCTACGCCAATCCCGTCGCGATCAAGATCGACGGGCGTGCCTCGTTCATGAATTGCTCCTGCCTGCGTGATTTCTTCACGGAGATGATCCGGCAGGGGAAGACGAAGTTCGTCGTCGATTTCCGGCAGTGTGCCAGCATGGACAGCACGTTTCTCGGCGTGTTGGCGGGAGCCGCGCTGGAACTGCGCAAGCTCGAGCCGGCGGGTTCGCTCATCATTTCGCGGGTGGGGCCGCGCAACCTCGAGCTGTTGCGCAACCTCGGCCTGCACCGACTCCTCGTGGTCGACAACGGTGAGACGGCACCTGGTGTCGATGCTCCCGGGGCGCAAGCCTTGGTGTGCAGCGCACCGCGCACCGAATTGGAGAACGCGCGCATGGTCCTCGAGGCGCACGAGAATCTCGTCAGCGCCGACGCGGGCAACCAGAGCAAGTTCCAGGACGTTCTGACGTTCCTCAAGACCCGCGTCGATCAGGGCTGAGGCGGCATCGCGGCGCGGTTTCCCACGCTGCGCACGCTGCTCGGTGGCGGCGCTCGTCGACCAGTTGGACCGGTCTCCGACCGGTCGCGGTGGGCTCCAGTCGGAGGTGTTGCGTGAGTGTTGAGCGAAGCTGCAGGGTGGGCCTGCTCCAGCGGTGGCCAGTCGAAGACTGGCCCTACGGGTAGAGCGTGCCGGCGCTTGGGTCCGACTGTCCTGCGACACCCGCCAGAGAAGACTCGCCCGCGATGGCGCGCCGGGCCATAGCATCGGCAGAGTCCGCGCTATCCCTTTTCCCCCATGGCCCTTTTCCTCCTCGGTGCGCTCCTCGGATTGCTTGTCGGCCTCTGGCAGATGCGCCGCGTCCGCCGCGACGCCGAGCAGCACGCCGAGGACCGGCAGCTGGTGCTGCAGGAGAAGCAGATCGTCATCCGGTTCATGCACGGGATGGTCGAGGCGCTCGGCGAGAATCTGTCGCGGGCCGAGTTGCTCCAAAGGATCGTCCACGCGGCGATTCTGAGCACCGGGGCCCTGAGCGCCTGCCTCTATGAGAAGACGTCCCGTGGCACACTGCGCGGCGCGGCGGTCGAGGGCCTGTTTCCACCGCACCGTCCTTTGGACGAGGCCGTGCGGCTGAAGGCGACGACCCGGGCGCGGTTCTTCGAGCTGGTGCTCCGGGCCGAGGAGTTCGCAGTGGACGAGGGCGTGGTCGGCTTGGTGGCGCGAACGGGCGTGCCGGTTCTCATCGCCGATGCCGGTGCCGACGCGCGTATTGTGCAACACGACGATCCGGCTTTGCGGGTGAACTCGTTTATTGCCGCGCCGGTGGTGTTCCGTGGTGAGGTCTTCGGTGTGCTTGGTGTCGCAAACCCCAGCGACGGCCTCCCGTTCACCCAAGGGGACTTCTCGCTGGTTTGTTCGCTCGCCGAGCAGGCGGGGATGGCCGTGCACAATCACGGTCTGCTTCGTTTTCAGCTGGAACGCCGGCAGCTCGACCTCGATCTGGCGCTGGCAAGCAGCATCCAGAAGTATCTTCTTCCGGCGGAGACTCCGCTGATTCGCGGGCTGGCGATCGATGCGCGCTACTGTGCGGCGCAGCAGGTGAGTGGTGATTTCTACGACCTCATTCCGTTGCCGGGAAACCGGCTCGGCGTCGCGGTCGCGGATGTTTCCGGGAAGGGCATCGCCGCCTCGTTGCTCATGGCGATCTGCCGGACAAATCTCCGCCAGGCGGCATTGCGTGGCGCTTCGCCGGCTGCGGTCCTCACCGAGGTGAACCGGGCGATGGCCGGCGACATCCGGCAGGGCATGTACATCACCGCGGTCTACGCGGTCATCGACTCGGAGCGCGACGAGATCTGTTTCGCTCGTGCCGGGCATGAGTTGCCCATGCTGTTGCGCGGCGACGCCGGTGGTGGCGGACGGGCCGAGTTCCTTGCCTCGGACGGCATGGCGTTGGGCTTGGTGGAGGACGGAATCTTCCAGCCCGCGATGGCGGAAGTGCGAACGCGTTTCGTGTCCGGCGATGTGTTCGTGCTCTACACCGACGGGCTGACCGAGGCACCCAATGAGGCCGGAATGGAGTTCTCCGGGGCGCGGCTGGCCGATGCCGTACGGAACCTCGGCACCGCGCTGCCCGCGGCGATCAACGACGGTGTGCTCGAACGGGTGCAGCGCTTTACCGGGCGAGAGCAGCCGCAGGACGACTTCACGCTGGTGACGGTGCGCCGGATCTGACGAAGGGGGCGTGCCGCCGGAACGGCGGGACCAATTGCGAAACGCCTCCGATCGGCTAGCCTCCGGCCGATAGAGCGCCCGAAGCGCCATGATCGAACGCATCACCACCAGCGTTGATCTTTATCCGAACCTTCGCGTGGAGGTTTCGGTGCAGGGGCGCGGCCGCGATCGGCCGATGAAGACCGCGACTGCTGCGCCGAATCTGCGTCTGCCGGCGCCGGCGAGCGAGGCGGACACCGGACCGGAGATGCGCCAGCGGCGGAGCCGCGATGTGGGGGCGGAACCTGAGCGCGGACTCATCCGGTACGAACAATCGGCGGTCGCGGCGGATCAGAGTTCCGGTTACGAGGAGTCGGCCGACGAGGTGGTGCCGTCGCTTACGGCCTCGGTCCTGCCGTACGACCCGCGGATGGCGCAAGTGGCCGCGCTCTACACGAACAGCGGGCGGATCGGTGCCGCCGGTCGGACGGCAACGGTGGGCACACGGCTCGACGCCGTGGCGTGAGATTTTGGCGGAGTCGCAGCGCGTGAATCCGTTCGGCGGAGGTGGCACGGCGGGCGAGCCTCCGGTTTGCGCCCGGTGGTGGCGAAGTTCCCGCTTTCGCGGCGGGGTCGGGCGCGTCAAGGTGCTCGGGCTCGCTTCGTCTTCGCCATGAACGCATTTCCCCGCACCACCGTCGGCGGCGTGTCCGTCTCCCGGCTCATCGTCGGCACGAACTGGTTTCTTGGCTACTCGCACACGAGCCTGGCCAAGGACAATTTCATCAAGGCCTACCAGACGCGTGAACGCATCGCCGAGGTGATCGAGACCTTTCTCGCCCGCGGCGTCGACACCGTGATGGGACCGGCGTCGCCGGTGCTGATCGAGGCCGTGCGCCTCGCCGAACAGCGCGCCGGCCGGAAGGTGATCCTCGTGCTCACGCCGGCGTTCAGCCTCGCTCCCGAATGCGCGGCGGCGGATTCGCCGCAGGCGGCGTTTGATTTCTGCCAGAAGGCGGGCGCGACGTTCTGCCTCCCGCACCAGTGCGTGACCGACGCGCTCATCGACCGCCGCGCCGGCGTGATCCGCGACATCGACGTCTACACGAAGCTGATCCGCGAACGCGGCATGGTGCCCGGCCTCTCCACCCACATGCCGGAGGCGGTCGTCTACGCCGACAAGCAAAACGCCGACATCCAGACCTACATCCAGCTCTACAACTCGTCGGGCTTCCTCATGCAGGTCGAGGTCGATTGGGTGATGAAGGTCATCCGGGAGGCGAAGAAACCGGTGATGACGATCAAGCCGCTGGCTGCGGGCAAGATCCTGCCGCCGGTCGGATTGGCCTTCGTCTGGGCGACGTTGCGCGACTGCGATATGGTCACCATCGGCACCACGACGGTTGACGAGGCGAAGGAGTGCATCGATCTCTCGCTCGGCTTCCTCGAGCGCCGCGGTTCCACCGTCCAGTTGCAGGAAACGCGCAGCAAGAAATCGCTGAAGTGAGCACGCCTGCAACGGGTGCGGGATTGGATTCGCCGCCGGAGTGGCCGCCGCTTCCGGCGGGCTACGCACAACGCATGCCGCTGCAGGAGGAGGCGACCACGCTCGTCGTCGTCGGGTGCGATGCCTTCGGCCGCGAGCTGCGGCTGACGCCGGAGGCGGCGTCGGCGTGGTTGACGATGCGCGAAGCGGCGGAGGCCGACGGTCTGCGGCTGCTGGCGCTCTCGGGTTTTCGCAGCGTGGCGCGGCAACGTGAGATCGTGCAGCGCAAGCTCGCCGCCGGAATTCCGTGGGCGGAGATCCTTCGGGTGAGCGCTTATCCCGGCCACAGCGAGCACCACACCGGGTGCGCGGTCGACATCGGGTCGCCGGACGGTGAGCACCTCGCCGAGAGCTTCGAAGGCACGCGGGAGTTCCGCTGGCTGGTCGCGCACGCGAGCCGGTTCGGGTTTGTCCTGAGCTACCCACGAAACAACGCCAGCGGCGTGACCTACGAGCCGTGGCATTGGCGCTGGTCGGTGCCGTTGTCGAAACGCGAAGGCACCGACGTCACCATCCTGCGCTCATGACTCGAGTCTTGAGAGTCTTCACGTGTGTCATCGTTTGGCTCTTCGCCGGCTGCGCCACGCAGGTTCAACGACAGTTTCTGTTTTTCCCAACGCACCATGGCGCGACAAACGGCCTGGCCGAGTGGCGCGACGGCGGACGCCTGATCGGCTTTGCCCGCGAGGTGGCGGAGCCAGAGAACGCCTGGCTGCTGCTCCACGGCAATGGCGGGCAGGCGGCCGACCGGACGTATGCGTTACCCCGGTTCTCGGCACGCGACGCCGTCTTCATCCTCGAGTATCCCGGCTATGGGCGGCGGAGCGGAGAGCCGTCGCGTGCGGCGCTCGATGCGGCGGCGGTAGAGGCGTATGGGCTGCTGCGTCGCCGTTTTCCGGGGAAACCGGTCTGCGTTGCTGGCGAATCGATCGGCTCGGGGCCGGCCTGCATGCTGGCGGGCCAGCCGGACCCGCCGGACAAGATCGTGTTGCTGGTGCCGTTCGACGCGCTCAAGCGGGTCGCCGCCGATCGCGTGCGGTGGTTGCCGGCGGCCGTGATGCTGGGCGATGTGTGGGACAACTGTGCCGCGCTCGCCGGCTACCGCGGCCCGGTGGAGATTTTCGGGGCGCGCGACGACACGATCATCCCGGTGAGGGCCCGGGCACTGGCCGCTGCCGTGCCGGGCGCACAGCTGCACGTTTTCGCCGGCGGCCACAACCAGTGGTCGCAGCAGGCGACCATTGCCATTCGCAATCCTTGATGGCGCCACGCCCGGGTGAGAGGCACGCGATGAAACCGAAGCTGGCGGTTCGCCGGTTCCTCGGCGTTGATTGGTGCCCCGATGAAACCGCATCGCCTCCTCGCCGAAGCCCGTACTCCCGACGGGGCGGCCCTCACGCTGCATGAACACGACGGCTCGTTCTGCGTGCGGTTGGCGGGACGGGAGCTCATGCACTCGCAGGCGGCGTTCTCCGAGGAGACGTTGGGCGAGGTCGGCACGGCGCGGCTCAAGCGCGGGCAGCTGGCCCGGGTGTTGATCGGCGGCCTCGGACTCGGATTCACGCTCCGCAGTGTGCTGGTGCATTGTGGTCCGGAGGTCGCGGTCGAGGTGGCGGAGTTGCTGCCGGCGATCGTGGCGTGGAATCGTGAACACTTGAGCAGCCTCAACGGCGCGTCGCTCAACGACCGTCGAGTGACGGTGCGGATCGGCGACGTGTTCGAGCTCGTGCGCGCCGCCGCGCCGGCGAGCTATGCGGCCATCCTGCTCGACATCGACAACGGCCCCGCGGCGATGGTGCAGGCGGCCAACGCGCGGCTCTACGACGCCCGCGGGCTTCGTCTGCTTGCGGCGGCGCTCGCGCCGGGCGGCCGGTTGGTGGTGTGGTCGGCCGGCGAGGATCGGGCGTTTGAGCGCCGGCTCGCCCAGGCGGGTTTTGCGGTGCAGACGTTGCCGGTGAAGCTCCACGCGGGCGCCCGGCAGGCCGCCGGGCGCCTGTTCGTGGCCGACAAGACGGCGAGGACGGCGGTCGGGCGTGGGTAGGGCGGGGCGGCTCGGCGCCGTGAGACCGGGCCGGCATCGCGGCGCGCGTGGCTTCGCGGCAGAAGAGGGCCGGCGAGTCCTCAAAATCCGCCGTTAAGTCCCTGGGGGAAAGGCCGATTACACAGCCAACTTCAACCCGATGAGTACATCCGTGCCTGCGCAGTCTCTGCGTCGTCCGAGCCACTCCGCCCTTTTCGAGGTGATCGACGTGCTTGCGCCACCATCCGGGTGCTGGGCAAGGCAGTAACCGGCAACTACCGCACCGCCGAGCGCACCGAACTCGTCTTCTTCCTCCTGCCGCGGATGGTCGCCGATGTGGCCACCGAGCACTCGGCCGCCCGGCCTGCGCCATGAATCTTCCGCCCGTCGGATCCGGTGTTCATCCGGACATCAACGTCCTGCTCGTCGAGGACATGCCGGTCACCGCCCGGGTGGTGCAGCGGATGCTGACCAACTCGACCCGCTGCCGGTACCACGTCGTGTGGCGCAAGACCCTCAACGACGCGTGCGCCCTCCTGCGCGACCGCGATTTCGATACGGTGCTGCTGGATCTCAACCTCCCGGACAGCGACGAATTCGCGACGCTCATCCGCATTCTCGACATCGCGCGCGGGGTGCCGGTCGTCGTGCTCACCGCCACGGAGGACCAGCACATCGGGCTGCAGGCAGTTCAGGCGGGGGCACAGGACTATCTCGTGAAGGGCCAGTGCAGCAGTCCGGAACTCGACCGCTCAATCGTCTATAGCATCGAACGCCACCGTATGCAGCTGGCGTTGCGGCAGCTCGCCGTGCTCGACGAACTCACCGGGCTCTACAATCGCCGTGGTTTCAACACCCTCAGTTTCGAACTCCTGCAGGAACTCAGGCAGGGCACGGCCGATGGTTACCTCGCCTGCTTCGACCTCGACCGTTTCAAGCTGATCAACGACACCCTGGGCCACGCCAGCGGCGACGCTGCCCTTGTGGAGTTCGCCGCGCATCTGCGCAGCGCGTTCCGCAAGAAGGGGCTCTTCGCCCGTCTCGGCGGCGACGAGTTTCTTGCGATGGGCATCGAGCCGCATCCCGGCGCCGCCCTCGAATCGCTCGCGGCGATCGAGCAGATCCTTGCTGCCCGCAACGCCCCTGGCACCTCGCCGTACAAGCTCGAGACGAGCGCCGGCCTCCTGCTCCTCGACCGCAACGAGCGGCGTTCGCTCGACGAACTGCTCGTGGTCGCCGACGCCGAGCTGTATCGCAACAAGGCGGCCCGCCGGGCCGGCCGGCCGGTCCAGCATCCGCGGGCGCCGCGCCGCGACGAGATGGTACCGATCACCCCACGTTTCCAGCATCCGTGGGAGGAGGTGATCTATCGACTGCGGACCGTTTGCGAGACGTTCGACCCCGGGCTGGCCGGTCATCAGGATCGCGTGGCGCACACGGCAGCGGACATCGCGGCCCGGCTCGGGCTGCCGGTCGAACGCGTTGAGCGGATCCGTTTGGCGGCGAGCGTGCACGACATCGGCAAGGTCGGCGTTCCGAGGCGGATACTGCATTGGCGCGGCCACCTCGGACCGAAGACGCTGGCGGCCGTCCGCGCGCACACCGAGATCGGCTACCGGCTCCTCGAGGGCAGCGAGTGGCCGGACCTGCGCTGCGCAGCCGAGGTCGCGCTTTGCCACCACGAACACTGGGACGGCAGCGGTTATCCGCGCGGCCTGTGGGGCGAGGCGATTCCGTTGGAAGCGAGGATCGTGGCCGTCGCCGATGTGTACGACGCGATGCGCTCGCAACGCACCTACAAGGCGGCGTGGACCGAGGATCGGGTCATCGCCGAGATGACGAATGCCCGCGGCACGCATTTCGACCCGACGATCTTCGATGCCTTTCTCGCGTCGGTCGTGAAGGTCGAGGGCGCGGTCCTCGGCGGCGGGGTGGCCGCGCCGCGGACGGATCCGGGGACCGGCGTTGGCGGCACCCCTGCTGTGCAGGCGGCGAGCGATCCGGCGCAATAGGGGAGAGGACGAGGCGTGGGACCGCTCGTGCCGGTGGGCTCGGCCGACCGGCGGAGAATTTCCTTTCCGCCCGGGGCGCGGAGCGGGCAACGTGGGTGGCGATGAGCGCGCTTGTTGCACTGCAAACCCAGTTGGAGGCCGGCGGTGATCTCTCGCCGGTGCAGGTCACCGACGCCGTCGCGGCGTTGGTGGCGGCGGAGGTGCCGGCTGAGCAGAAGGAGAGTTTTCTCTTCGCCTTGAACACCAAGGGTGAGAAGCCGGCCGAGGTCGCGGCGTTTGCGGCGGAGTTCCGTCGCCTCGCGCGTGATCCCGGGGTGGCGCAGTGGGCCGCGGAGGCGATCGACATCGTGGGCACGGGCGGCGACCACGCGGGCAGCTTCAACATCTCGACCGCCTCGGCCTTCGTGCTCGCGGCCGCGGGGGTGAAGGTGATGAAGCACGGCAACCGCTCGATCACCTCGAAGTGCGGCAGCGCCGATCTCATCGCCGCCATCGGCGTGCCGCTCGATGCGCCGCTGGAGCGGATGCAGCGCTCGCTCGCCGAAGTGAATTTCTGCTTCTTCTTCGCGCCCGGCTTCCATCCCGCCTTCAAGGAAATCGCGCCGGTGCGCAAGGCGCTTGCCGCGAAGGGACGCCGCTCGGTGTTCAACATCCTCGGACCGTTGATCAACCCGGGGCGCCCGGCGTACCAGTTGCTCGGCGTCTACGCCAAAGACTGGGTCGAACCGTTGGCCGGCGCCCTGCACGACCTCGGGCTCACCGCCGCGCTGGCGATCCACGGTCGCGTACCGGGCAGCGACCGCGGGCTCGACGAGTGGACGACCGGCACCGACAACTTCTGCGCCGGAGCTGGGCGTCTCCGCGGCCCGCTGACGAAGGTCGAGCTCGCCGCCACAGGCCTCGCGGTCGGCCGGCTCGATGAATTGCAGGGAGGCGACGCCACCGTGAATCTCGCGATCTTCGAGGCGCTGCTGGTGAACCGCGCCCCGCAGGCCATCGCCGACACAGTGGCGCTCAACGCCGGTGCCGCGCTCTGGGTGACCGGCCGCGCCAAGGACCTCGCCGCCGGCGTGGCGCAGGTGCAGGAGCTTCTCCGCTCCGGCGCCGTGCAGCGCCACGTGGCCAAGACCCGGCAGTTCTGGGCGGGGTGAGTTATGGCGAGCGTATTCGCCTATGCGGCGGTGGAGGTGTGTAGGGCCGGTCTCCGACCGGCCGTTCCAGATCCGAGCGGGCGAACATCGTCCCGGAGGCCGGTCGGAGACCGGCCCTGCTTTTCTCAAAGATGAAACGTCTCTATTTCGGCACTGATGGGGTGCGCGGGCGCTTCGGCGACGCGGTGATGAATCCGGACTTTGTCCGCAAGCTGGCCAATGCCGCCGGCCGGCACATGGCCGCCAAGCTGGGCGTTGCTGCGCCGCGGGCGTTGATCGGCCGCGACACGCGCGCTTCCGGCCCGGCGCTTGAAGCCGCCGTGGCCGAGGGCCTCGTCGCCGCCGGTTGGGCCGTCGATCTGCTTGGTGTGGTGCCGACTCCGGCGGTGTCGCTGGCGGTGCGCGCCTCGAAGGCCCAGCTCGGGGTCGTCATCACGGCGTCGCACAATACTGCCGACGACAACGGCGTGAAGTTCTTCGCCAGCACCGGCCTCAAGCTTCCCGACGCCGAGGAGGTCGCCATCGAGGCGTTGCTCGACCAGCCAGAGCCCGCTGCGCCACGCGGCCGCATCCGCGAGGTCGGCGAGGCGAAGATGCTCTACATGGGCATGGCGGCGCATCAGCTGCAGCCTGGCGCGCTGGCCGGCTGGAAGATCGTCCTGGATACCGCCAACGGAGCGACCTGTGAGACGACGCGAGAAGTGTTGGAGCAGCTCGGGGCTGAACTGGAGCTGATCGGCAACGCCCCCGACGGACGCAACATCAACGCCGGCGTGGGCAGCGAACACCCGGCGCAGCTGGCGGCGCGGGTGCTCGCCACCGGCGCGCGGCTCGGTCTCGCGCACGATGGCGACGGCGACCGCGCGGTGTTCTGCGACGAGAAGGGCGTGGTGCTCGATGGCGACGAGGTGCTGACTTTCCTCGCGCTCGGGATGCTCAAGCGCGGCGAGTTGCCCGGCGGCACGTTGGTCGTGACGGTGCAGAGCAACCTCGGCGTCGATGCCGCGCTGGCCGCCGAGGGCGGTCGCGTGGTGCGCACCAACGTGGGCGACCGGTACGTGAGCGAGGCACTCCAGCGCGAGGGCGCGGCACTCGGCGGTGAGTCGTCGGGGCATTTCATCCTGCCGCGTGTGTCGCCCGCGGGTGATGGCTTGCTTGCGGCGCTCGCGGTGCTGCGGGTGATGCGCGACACCGGCCAACCGCTCTCCGCACTGCGCCAGGCGCTGAAGAAGTTCCCGCAGGCGCAGAAGGCATTGAAGCTCGCGGCCAAGCCGCCGCTCGAGTCGTTGCCGGGCCTGCAGCGGGTGTTGCGTGACGCCGAGGCGGCGCTCGCGGGCACCGGCCGCGTGATGATCCGCTACTCGGGCACGGAACCGAAGGTGCGCATTCTCGTTGAGGCGCAGACCGAGGCAGCGGTGGCCGAGTGGTTGGCGAAGTCCGAGGCCGCGCTCCGCGCGGAGCTGCAGGTGCTGTGAGCAGCTGGGGGCCACCTCACTGAGGTGGCGTGCATTCAGGAAGGGCCGTGTCGGCGCCCTGGCCCACTTCAGGCCGTGGCGCCGGATCGCTGGAACCGTCGTGGAGGTGCCGGTATTTCGCCCCAAGCCTCACGATCCCTCGGCAGTGTTGTACAAGAGGTGAAGGTGTCCGAGGTCGGGCGAACCCTCCGGGTGGGCCGCGGCTCGGCGGGGACGCCTCGCCCTACCTCAAGCAAGGACACTCCGTCGTGTGGATCCGGGGCACTGCGCTGCGCCTCACCTCGCGGCTTGCCAGCGGGGCGGGCGGGCCTGTTTGCTGGGCGGAAGTGAAGCAAAGCATCGTCACCCTCGACATGGAGGGCGTCCTTACGCCCGAGATCTGGATCGCCGTCGCTGAGAAGACCGGGATCCCCGAGCTGCGTCGCACCACGCGCGACGAGCCGGACTACGACAAGCTCATGCGCTACCGGATGGAGATCCTCGACCGGCACGGCATCACGCTGTCGCACATCCAGGAGGTGATCGGCACGCTGCGGCCGCTGCCGGGCGCGCTGGAGTTTCTGAACACGCTGCGCGCCGAGGTGCAGCTGATCATCCTTTCGGACACGTTCGAGCAATTCGCCCAGCCGCTGCTGAAGCAGCTCAACATGCCGACGCTTTTCTGCCACCGCCTGGTCGTGGATAACGACCGCATCGTGGGCTACAAGCTGCGCATGCCCGACCAGAAGCGGGAATCGGTGAAGGCGCTGAAGGCGCTCAACTACCGCGTGATCGCCGGCGGCGACTCGTTCAACGACACGACGATGCTCTGCGAGGCCGACTATGGCTTCCTCTTCCACGCGCCGGAGAACGTGATCAAACAGTTCCCGCAGCTCCCGGCCGTGCACGACTACGCGACCTTCCTCGGGCTGATCCGAGAGAAGATCGCGCTCGCGTAGCCCGCCTTATCGCGGCGAGCCGCTCCGGCGGCGTTTCACGAGGATCTCGCTCGTGCGGCTGACATTGCCGTAGCCGTCGTATTGTTGAAGCTCCCACGTGGTGTCGCCATCGGGTTCGTGGGGCTTCGAGGTGGCGACGACCTGGCCCAAGCTGTTGTACACCGTGTCGACGAGGCTGATGGTTCCATCGGTGGCCTCCGTCGACACCCGGATGATCCGGGAGATCCGATCGTAGTAGGTCGTCGTGGTCGGCTTGCCGGAGGTGGCGATCCTGACCGCATAGACCGAGGTTTGCTGGATCCCGGTGACCCCCGAGGGAGGATTCACTCGCTGCATCTGGCGCCACCCTTCGTCCGACGCACCGGTCCAGGCGTAGGTCGTGGTCTTGAGGTAGTCGTTGCCCGGGTTGCATACCATGATCTGGCGACCGAGCCCGTCGTGCTCGGCGGTGGTGGTAGTGCCGTTGTCGAAGGTCACCGACGTCCACTCGAGAAAGATCGGATGGTAGGTCGAAAGCATGCGGCCGGTCGGCTCCTCGGTCTCTTCGGTCGCGAGATCGAACAGGTCGTCGAAGGCGCTTGCGGTGTACTGGACCTCGTTTCCGGTCTCGGTTCCGTCCGGAGCGACGGTTCGCGATCGTCGTAGCGTCACGCGGCCACGCGGATCGCGATCGTAGGTTGTCTCGGTGAGAACTTTCGCTCCGTCGCCCGTCGTTTTGCGCGCATCGACGGTTTTGCACGCGAGCAGGGTGGTATTGGCGAAGTAACGGAAGGACTGCAGTGGCCCGACCTCGTCGGGGCTCCCCGTGCTGCGCTCCCGGGATGCTTCGGATTCGACCAAGGAGGTGAGCGGGTCGTCCGGGCTGCGTGGAGCGCGGAACGTCTTCGTAACCTCCTTCACGGAACCGAACCCATCGGCGGTGTGCGTCGCGTACTCGTTGCCGTAGGTGATCTTGCCCGGGAAGAGCGTCGCGGCCGGAGGCGTCCGCCGGGCCGCGGGGGTGTCGTAGTCGGGGCTGAGGACATACGGGAACGCGATCTGGGGCTGCCGGGTTGAGGGCGGCGCGGAGGATTTCTGGTTGTCCCGCCAATGGGTGGTGGTGGTGACGGCGAGGAGTTGCTCCTTCGCGGGCGTGCCGAAGATCGGTTTGCGGCCGGCCTTCACCGGCGACGCCGCGGCCGGATAGGTGAAGTCCGCTTTCTCGTCGGTGCGCCAGCGGGTTTCAATCGTGCGAACGAGGTACGGGTGCAGGGTCCCAAAGAGGCGACCGGAGGCTGGGTCGACGACGGCGTCGAAGGAGTTGGCGTAGTCCTCGCTCTTGATCTCCTCGATGCAGATCTGGCCATCCCGTTGCCAGAACCAGTAGGTCTGTTCGCGCGCGGTGAGCCCGGTCATCGGAAAGGAGTGCTCCAGAAACTGGAACTTAACGAATCCGGTCTGCTGGTCCAGAGTCGTGAAGCACCCGAACCCGAGGCCGCCCCGGCCCGCGAAGTCCAGCCGGAGGGCACCGTAGCCGTAGCTGAAATGCGCGGGACTGCCGCCGGCACTGTCCTTCCACAGTTCGCTCACGACCGGCGAGTTCTGGCGGAGATCGATGATCGGGAATTCAACCGGCGCACCTGGGGTGTACACCGAGTCGTCCTTGGCCGCCTTGTAGCCGATGCTCGTCGTCCGGCCCTGGCCGTCGACGATGTCGGTGACGAGGTTCGGGAAGGGACATTGCTCCGGATTGTCAGCGACCTCCGGGTACACTGCGACGAGCGTCTGCGCCGGTGTGTCGGCCTGGCGGGCGACGACCCAGTCCATGATTCCGTCGCCGTTGATGTCGTGGGCTCGCGTGACCAGAACCGGGCCCGCGGTCTCCGGGGGCGGAACGCTCTCCCAGGGCGTGCCCACGAGACGCTGCGGCGGCGAGAACGCTCCGTTGCGGTTCGAAAGACAGGCCCACCAGCCGGGAGTGTCGGGGCTGTGTGTGCCATCCGTGGTCTCGGGTCGTCCGTACCAGACGAGGTCGGCGCAGTAGTCGCCGTTGATGTCGAGCGCGATGAGATTGGCGCCGTGGTCGACCCCGAAGGAGCGGGGGAGGCGCGTGAGCAATGCGGTCGGTGCCGAGGCAGGCACGGCGACAGGCGGCGTGCCGCGGATTGCGAGCCGGCCGCCCTGTGGGAGGATCCAAGACGGGGGGAGTGCATCGCGATGGTGCGTGAAGGTTGGGACTGTCGGCGCGGGCAGCCGGGTCGGCGGGCAGCGCGGTACGTGAAGCGTCCAGCGCCAGCCATCCGGACCGTCACCGCCTTCGCCGGTGAGGAAACAAACGGCGTCGTCGCCGGAGAACTCGCCGGAGATCAGCGCGTAGCGGTCCCCGCAACCGGCGGCCCATTCGTGGATCGTCACGGGTGCGGAGAAGCCCCCGTCGGGCAGTGTCAGCACATAGCGCAGTCGTGGGGAGGCCTCGGTGCCGGCCGCGGGTTGCTCCAGCCAGATGTAGTCGTCGACGCCATCGTTGTTGAGGTCGGAGGCGAGCGACTGAATCGCGGCCGTGCCGGAGTCCGTCGTGATGCGGCGGAGTTCCGCACCTCCAGCCGGGGACGTGAACGTGGACCCGTTGGAGAGATATGGGTGTAGCGTTCCCGCGGGGGCGTGGACGAGCAGGTCCTCGCGGCCGTCGCCATTGAAATCGCCGAGGCAAACGCGTGAGAAGGCGGCGGGTGCACCGCCCGGGCCCTGCGCGAGCTTCGCGAGATCAGGCTGGTCGAGCGTGCTCAGCGGCACGAAGCGACTTCCGGTCGAGCGGAAGAAACACAGTTTGCCGTTGGCGCCGGCGAGCAGTGCATCCGTGAGGCCGTTGCCGTCGAAATCGCCGAGGAAGACCGCGCGTTCGGTTTTCTCGCCGAGTTGGCGATTGACGGTCGCGGCGTCGGCCCAAGGCGACAAGCCGGCGGCGAGGCCGGTTGTCGACGAGAGGGCGACCCGCAGCCCGTCGTGGGCGTCGAGCAGGTCGGCCTTGCCGTCGTGGTCGAAGTCGCCGAAGGCGCCCGCTGTCGGCGTGGTGGGAGCAGGCAGCGCGAAGCTGCGGGCGCTGGCGGCCGTGGCGTGGTCCCGGGACCAGCGGAAACGCGTCGGCGGGAGGGACAACAACGGCGCACCGACCTGCGCCGCGAACGCGGCCTGGATCGCGGCGAGGTGCAGCGCGTGGTTGGCGCCGGGCGAATCGTATTCGAACTTGTACTCGCTCACGACCGTCCCGGAGGAGAGCGACACCGCCCGGATGCAGTCGAGCCGCTGGTTGCTGTCCGCGCGCCGGAACGCGTAGTAGTGGGGTCTGCGTTGGGGACGCTCGGAGTAGACGAACCGGAGGGCGTTGGTCGGAGGGACCGCGGGCCCGCCGGTGTACCGGATCTCGTCGAGCACCCAGTCGCCGAGACCCCGGTGCGTGTAGGTGAACTCGATGTAGTTCCCCAACGGGTCCTCGACCCGCTTGAGGGCGTAGTTGAAAGCCCGTGGATCGAGCGCCCCGGTGTTCTCGTCGAAGTAACGCTGGAACGCGTCGTCGGTCCCGTGGTGTTGCCCGAAGTGGTAGGTGCGTCCGTGGCGGTCGCGCAGACGGAAGCCGGTGATCTCATCGCCGTCGCCCAGCGCCGTGATCTCCGCGAACGAGTCGACTTCGGTGCGATAGACACAACCCGGCCGGCCCCGGGTTTGCGGTGCGCTCACACAGACGAGGCGCTTGCCGTCGAGGTAGAAGTTGTCGGAGGGATCGAGCTCGGCGCTGCGCGTGAAGCCGTCGCGGGCCATGATCGTGCGGCCGCGGTCGATGGACCGGTAGAAGCCTGTGCTGAACGAGAAGCCGGAGCCGAGCACGCCGTCGCCGCCACCGCTGAAATAGGAGACCCCGAGGTCGGGCTCGAAACCGGAGCGGCCGGCAGGCACGGGCAGGGTGATGTCGTAGTTGGCGATACCCTTGTTATCGACGGAGAATTTGCCCTCGAGCGTGCCGACCAGCGGCGTGGCGGGGGCGGGGAACTGGGGCGGGGGCGGGGGCAAGGCCGGTCGGGGGACGAGCGCCTTGCGGAGCATCACGTCGAGCAACCGGCGGTTGCTGTCCGAGTCGGGGTCGGCGACTTCGGGCGAGCGCAGAGTGGCGTGGGCGGAGACCATCCGAATCGTGGCCGCCATCTCGGGCGAATCGGCCGCGGCGGACGCCGGGACGTTGGGTTGCTGGCGCGCCAGCGTCGCCGATGTCGACAGCAGCAGTAGGCAGAATCCGAGAAGGGGAGCGAGGGAGTCGGAGGTACGGCGCATTGGCGAGAGGTTTTTGCTCGGGGAAGTGGGGAAGGCGTGCCACCGGTGCGGGACTGGCGCAACTGCACGGTGTTGCGATGGTCCCGCAAAGGAGGCGGTGCGATTGGTGGCGTAGGGGAGATGTCGCGTCAATGATTGGACGACACTACTGGCGCACCATCGAGACGTGTCGTCTCCGGTTTCGGGCCCGCGTGCTCATCGCATCCCGTGAGGTGATCGGAGGAGAACGGACCGGAACAGCCCTGCGCAACCGAGGGAATGGTTGCGGCTGAGGAATGGGTGGGCGCAGCACGAACGAGCGGATCTCGGTCATGCGCCCGCCAGCAGAATGTGGTGGTGCTGAACGCAGGCCGGATGCGCCACCGGTTGCCGAGTCCGGCATTGCGCAAGAAAAAGCCCCCGGCTGTGAGGCCGGGGGCCGAGAGGGATCAGGCACCGGAGCGCCGTCAGAACCGGGCGGAGACACCGGCGCGGAGCGCTGTGCCGGTGCTGGCTTCGATCTCGGCGATCTGTTGGCCGATCTGAATCTTCATCTTGCGCAGGTAATCCTCGTAGGAGGCGGCGACGAAGATGCCGGTGCGCTGCGTCATGTGCCATTCGAGTTCGCCGGTGGCGAAGTAGCCCATAGTGCCCGTGACGCTGCTCTCGTTGATCGGTTGGTCGGTGTCGATCGACAGGTAGGTCTTGAGCACGGGGTGAAAGTACTTCTCCTGGAAGCTCATCCGGGCCCCGAGCACGGTGAAGGTCAGACCGGCGCTGGCACGCACAGTGAAATGCCTTCCGAGGTTGGCGGCGAAGAACGGTCCGAAGCGCGCGGTCAGGAATGAGCCCCTCACCTTCCACGTGCCCTCGACATCGACTCCGGGGGTGTCGCTGTAGACGCGATCATATGGGTGGTCGGCGAGCCGGATGGAGCCGTCGTACCATTTCGTCGCCGGAGTGACGCCGGTGGGGTACACCTCGTAGCCGGTGTACTGGACAAAATAGGGGGTGCCGTTGTCGTTGAACTTGAGCGTGGTGTTGTCGCTGTTGAGTGCCTGAATGTACAACTTGGGTCCGGGCGAGGTGTAGGGCGAGGGCACGTAGATCACGTCGGTGCCGTCCGCGTTGGGCGTCATAATGCGTGGCACATACTCGCCGCCGAGCGAATAGTAGTCGGTGACGGTATGGAGGGTGGCTTGGACGGTGGCGGAGTGTTGTTGCTTGAAATCGCTCAAGCCTGCGCCGAACAGGAGGCCCCACGAGAAACGCTTGTTGCCGCCGAGTTCGCGGGAGATCTCGATGTCCCACGCCAGCGATTTTCCGCTCTCGGACGAGATCGAGGCTCCGTTGCTGGTGATCCAATTGGTCTGGTACTTGATCGCTTCTCCTGCCGCGTAGTTCGGATCGGTGACGATCTGCTCGGTGCTGGTGAACGACCAGAAGTTCGTTTTTCCGTCGGAGACGGTGATGGCATTGCCCTCGGAGTCGGCACTGCGATCCTTGTAGACGTAGTTCAACCCACTCGAGGAGTCCCAAGTGTCGTAGGACCAGTTCCCGGATTGCCAGTTGCCGTCCTTGTCCGGGTCCGGGGGCGGGCTGCTGGAATTGATGATCGAACCGAGTCCGGAGAATTTGACCTTGGTGTTGCCGGCGAGGCGGACACCGACGGCGACACGGTATGGCGGCGGACGATACTCGATCGGGATGAAGACCGCCTCCTCGGACTCGGGCTTGTCGTCGGCCGCGGCCGGCTTCGACTGGGCGAAGGCGGGCTGGCTGGCGCACAACAGCGCGAGACCGGCGAGGGAAAGGGAATACCGCGAAATCGAGGCGGGCTTAACCATGGGTTTTGGGTGTACGGAGTCGTTCAAGGCGGGTCAAGAGTCGCGCAGTGACTGCGCCAGAACTTCCGTGCCAGCACAAGAACCAAGCGCGCGGTTTCATAGGAACGCCGCGCGCGCGTTTGGTTCCGCCGCAGTTGCGCGAGCACGCTCTTCTTCAGGAGGCGAGGATCTGTTCGATCAGCGCCAACTCGCCGGAGGCGAACTGCAGGTTGGCGACCGCGCCGGCGCAGTCTTCGACTTGCGAGGGCTTGCTTGCACCGATGAGCGTCGAGGTGATGGCCGGGCGGTTGAGCAGCCAGGCGAGCGCCATTTGGGCGAGGGTCTGTCCGCGGGCCCGGGCGAGCTCGTCGAGTTGCCGCGTCTTGGCGAGGAGGGCGTCGGTCACGTGCTCGGGACGGAGGAAACGGGGGTCGTGGCCGGCCCGGGAGTCGGCAGGGATGCCGGCGAAATACCGGTTGGTCAGCAGGCCCTTCGCGAGCGGCGAGAACGGGATGCAGCCGACGCCTTCCTTTTCGAGCAGCGGCAGGAGGTGCGCCTCGGGCCAGCGGTCGAGCATGCTGTAGCGCGGCTGGTGGATGAGGCAGGGCGTGCCGAGGTCGCGCAAGAGCGCGAGGGCGCGGGCCGTCTGCGTGTGGTCGTAATTGGAGAGGCCGACGTAGAGCGCCTTGCCGCTGCGCACGGTGTGGGCGAGGGCGCCCATGGTTTCCTCAAGCGGGGTCTCGGGGTCGGGCCGGTGGTGGTAGAAGATGTCGACATAGTCGAGGCCGAGGCGGCGCAGCGACTGGTCGAGCGAGGCGAGCAGGTACTTCCGGGAGCCAAAATCCCCGTACGGGCCGGGCCACATGTCGTAGCCGGCCTTGGTCGAGATGATGAGCTCGTCGCGGTGGTGGACGAGGTCGGTGCGCAGCATGCGCCCGAAGCTCTCCTCGGCGGAGCCGGGAGGCGGGCCGTAGTTGTTGGCGAGATCGAAGTGGGTGAGGCCGAGATCGAACGCGCGACGGACAATGGCGCGGGCGTTTTCGTAGGAGTCGGCGCCGCCGAAGTTGTGCCAGAGCCCGAGCGAGATCAGGGGGAGCTTCAGGCCGGAGCGGCCGCAGCGGCGGTAGAAGGCTGGGTTCGAATAGCGAGACGCGGCGGGGAGGTACATGGCGGCCGGAAAGAAACACCGAAACCGTGGCGGCGAAAGGGGGAAACGCGCCGGCGCCGCTCGGTTCGTCGGAACGATGCATCGCGGGCGCGGCGGCGCGGCGGGTTCGCTCCCGCAAGATGCCGCTGCGTGCCAAGACCTTGCTGGTCGAAAGAAGAGTGCAGGCCGCGCGATGGCTATGCCGTTGCGCGGTCCAGCTGCTGGCGGGCGGACGTGCTCGGCCGTGCCCGACGCACCGTTACATCTTCGGGAAGCCGCCCTGGCGCTGCATGGCTTCCATCTGGCGCATCATCTTTGCGCCCTTGGCGCCGCGCATCATCCGCATGACCTTCTGCATCTGCTGGAACTGTTTGATGAGCTGGTTCACCTCGACGACCTTCACGCCGGCGCCGTTGGCGATACGCAGGCGACGGCTGCCGTTGAGCACATCGGGTTTGCGGCGCTCCTGATGGGTCATCGAGAGGATGATGGCCTCGGTGCGGGCCATCTGCTTCTCGGCGGAGTCGTCGAGTTTCACACCGCTCATGCCGGGGAGCATGCCGAGGACCTTGTCCATCGAGCCGAGCTTCTTGACCTGCTGCATCTGCGCGAGGAAGTCCTCGAAGGTGAAGTCGGCCTTCTTGAGCTTCTCCGCCATCTGCTCGGCCTGCTTCTGATCCATGACCTCCTGCGCCTTCTCGACGAGCGACACGACGTCGCCCATGCCGAGGATGCGCGAGGCCATGCGGTCGGGATGGAAGACCTCGAAGTCCTCGCTCTTCTCGCCGACGCCGACGAACTTGATCGGCACGCCGGTGATGCTCTTCATCGAGAGCGCGGCCCCCCCGCGGGCGTCGCCGGCGAGCGTGGTGAGGACGAGGCCGGTGAGCTGGAGTGCTTCGTGGAAGGTGCGGGCGACGTTGACGGCCTCCTGGCCGAGCGCGCCGTCGGCGACGAGCAGAACCTCGTCGGGCTGGATACGGGTGCGAAGTTTCTTCACCTCGTCGATCAGATCGTGGTCGATCTGGAGCCGGCCGGCGGTGTCGAAAATGATCGCGTCGTGGGTGGCGGCGAGGGCGGCGGCGAGGTTGGCGGCGCCGATCGCGGGCACGTCCTTGGAGACGCGGTCGCCGAAGAAGCCGAGCTCGTTGGTCTTCGCCAGCATCTCGAGCTGGTCGATGGCGGCGGGGCGGTAGACGTCGCAGGCGACGACGGCGGGGCGGTAGCCCTGTTTCTTGAGGAGGCGGCCGAGCTTGGCGGAGGTCGTGGTTTTGCCCGAGCCGTGGAGACCGACCATCATGATCTTGAGCGGGCGCGCGCCGGAGAGCGCGGTCGAGCCTTCGCCGAGGAGCTTCACCAACTCGTCGTGGATGATCTTCACGACCTGCTGGCCGGGCGTGACGCTCTTGAGCACTTCCTGACCGACGCACTGGGTTTGCACACGCTCGACGAACTCGCGGGCGACCTTGAAATGGACGTCGGCCGAGAGCAGGGCGGTGCGCACTTCCTTGAGCGCCTCGGCCATGTTTTCCTCGGAGAGCTTGCCGACGCCGCGGAGGTTCCGCAGGGCGCTACCCAGTTTTTCGGTGAGAGATTCGAACATCGCGGCGCGAGTGAAACGGCTGCGCGCCGCGAATCAGCACAATTTTTCCGCAGGACCGCGAGAGTGGCGCACAAGCCTCAGTGCAACGGGCTGAGGCGGGCGCGCTCGACGGCGGGCGGGGCGCCGAGGAGGCGGGCGCTGTGCGCGGCGAACCAGACGGGGTCGTCGGTGGTGGCGAGGCGTTGGGCCCCGGTGCGGGCAAGGCGTTGCTCCTGTTCGGGATGGCGGGCGAGCCAGTCGGCGAGGCGTTCGGCGACGATGGCGCCCTGCGGCAGCACCTCGATGGCGGCTGGAACAAGTCGGCGGATACCGGGCAGGAGGATCGGATAGTGGGTGCAGCCGAGCAGGATGCGTTGCGGCGGGCGGGGCGCGGTCAGGACCGGATCGAGGTAGCGATGCAGGAACCAGTCGGCGCCCGGCCCTTCGATCTCGCCGGCCTCGACGAGCGGCGCCCAGAGCGGGCAGGCCTGCTGGATCAGTTTCAGGCGTGGGGCGAGTTTGCGCAGTTCGATGCCGAAGGAGTCCGAGGCGATCGTGCCCTCGGTGGCGAGCACGGCGACCGTGCCCTCGGTGAGCGACGGTGCGGTGACCCCGGGGATCGCGCCCGGCGGAAGGCCGGCGAGCGCCTCGACTGACGGGCGCACGACGCCGAGCACGCGGCGGTCGGGCCGGCGGGCGGGCAGATGCAGCTGTTGGATGGTGCGGAGCGCGCGGGCCGAGGCGGTGTTGCAGGCGAGGACGACCAGCGTGCAACCCTCGTTGAAGAGCCATTCGACCGCCTCGAGCGTGAATTGGTGGATGACGTCGAAACTGCGCGCGCCGTAGGGGGCGCGGGCGCTGTCCGCGAGGAACAGGTAGTCGTACCGCGGCAGGCGGCGGCGGAGCGCGTCGAGCACGGTGAGGCCGCCGAAGCCGGAATCGAAGACGCCAATCATGGTCGGGGCGAGGATTGGCGGGCCGTGGCGGAAGGGAAACCGAAATCCGCGGCCCCGGCCTCCGCACAGCGCCCTCAACCCGCCGACAGTTTTACCGCACGGGGGGGGAGGGCGCCCGCAACTTGGGGCGTGAACCGCGGCCCGGCACTTGCCAGCGTCGCGGCATGGTTGCGCTCACAAATGCGGTGGAGACCGCGAATGCGGACATGATCGGTGCGGCGGTGCTCCTTGGCTGGGGCCTGCTGGATTGTTTCTTCGGCTACCGGATCTTCCGTGTGGCGGTGGCGCTGCTCGGTGCATGGGTTTTCGGTCTTTTCGCGGCCGGGATCGCGGTCCAGTGGTTTGGTAACAGCGACGTCGTGTTCTGGGCGGCGTTCGCAGGTGGCGCGTTGGCCGGGCTGCTGGTGTCGTTCGCCGCCTATCTCGTGGGTGTGTTCTTCGCCGGCTTTTCGTTCGGCTATGTGCTTGTGCTGAGCCTGGCGCCGGTCACCGGCACTGCGGCGACAATGCTCGTCTGCGCGCTGGTGGGGGCCGCCTGCGGCGTGCTCGCTTTGCTGATGCAGAGGCTGTTCGTCTCGGCCGCGACGGCGTTCACCGGCGCGTTCCGGGTGGCGCTGGCCCTGGCGTTTTTCTGCGAGCGCTTGGACTGGCAGTTCTACCTGCGCAGTCCCGAGCAGGTGCCGGCGCTCATCGCCGGGCGTTGGTGGGTGGCGGCGGTGATTCTCGGGCTGGGACTCGTGGGGCTGGCTGTGCAGATGCGGTCCGAGACCGAGGGTAAGAAGTCCGCGGCGTAAGGTCGCGCGGGGCCGCGAAGCTTGCGTTTCGGCCACGGCCGGACACTTCGCCTTGAAGGAGGCTTTTCCATGAAACGTCGCATTCTCTGGTTCGCGCTCGGTGCGCTGCTGCTCGTCATCGGGCTTCTGGTGGTGGTCCGCCTGCCGGCCACCCAGCGTGTCCTTCTGCTGCACGCGACTGCGGGCGTGCCCGGACTGGATCTGCAGGTGCGGCGGGTTTCCGCCGGATTCTCCGCCGCGGAGCTGGACGGGGTGGATGTCCGGTATGAGGGCCGTGTTGTGCGCTTTCCGCACGTGAAGATCGTCTATTCCGGATGGTCGCTGCTGGTGCGCCGGGAGTTGGTGGTGAACGAACTCGTGGCGACGGATCTCGAGCTGGAACTTGCCGGCGGAGAGCGCGGCCACGGTCCGACCGCGAACGGGTCGGGGACGGCAGCGGAGGCTTTCGCCGGCTTTCTGGCGCCGCTACGGTTGCCGATGCGGACGACGGTCGATTCGGTGGAAATCGGCGGAAAGGTCCGGATCGATGCGTCCACCACGGTGAACTTCTCCGCGCAGGGGCGGCTTCTGTTGCCCGGGCAGGAGGCGCGGACCGACCTCCAGCTCGAGTGGCGCGACACGACCACGGGCGCGGCCGCGAAAGAGCTCGACTGGGTGGGCCGGCTTGCGACCACGGCCTCGGCCGACGGGATGGTTCAGCGGATCCAGATCACGGGCACACTGGCGGTGCCACGCCGGACAACCGGGGCACCCGAACACGGGCTGGCGACCAATCTGGCGGTCTCAGACGAGGGAAGCAACGGCGTGGAGGCGATCGAGGCGGTGGTGCGGCTCTCGACGGCCAAGGAGACGGACACGCCGTTGTTGAAGGCCACGATGCGGCATCGGCGCGCGGCGGATTCGCTCGAGGGGGACTGGGCGTTGCAGCTGCGGCGCGAGCAGTTCGAAGGGATGCTGGACATGAATGCGCTTCCGGATTTCTCCGCGCTGGCGAATGGCTCGTTCCGGGTCGCCGCAGCGAGTGGCGATTTCGCGGCCGAGGGCGAGGCGACGGTGACGGTGCCGAACCTGCAGCGCTGGCGCCGGGAGTTCGCCGCACTGGGGACGGTGTCGGGTAAGGTCGGTTTTGCGGTCGAGCGGCGCGGTCGCGAGCTGCGGCTCGCCCGGTTGGCGGTGGAACTGGGCGACGGACGCGGTGCGGGGCTGAAGCTGGAGGCGTTGCAACCGGTCGGATACCAGACGGACACGGGCACCGTGGATTTCCAGCGGCCGGATACTGATCTCCTGCGCCTCGCGGTTTCGGGGCTGCCGCTCGCCTGGGCTAAACCTTGGCTCGGCGACACCGAGCTCGGCGGTACGATCGGCTCGGGCGAACTGAGGTTCAAGGGGGCCGGTTCGGCTTGGACGGTGGCCACGGCCCAACCGTTTGCGTTCACGAATGTCAGCTTTGGTTGCGGCAAGAGGACCGCCATTGATCGCGTGAGTGGCGAACTCGCCGTCCGGGCGACGATCGACGGCGCGAAGTGGGCGGTGGAAACGCTGGAGCTCAAGCTGCGATCGGGTGGCGGCACGCCGTTCGACGCGCTGACGCTCGCGCTGAGCGGCAGCGGCGAAGCGGGACGGGGAAGTGTCCGTCTGCCGGTTACGCTGGAGAGCGGCGGCCGGCGCTCGGACCTGAGCGTTGCCGCGGATTGGGCGACCACCGGAGATGTGAGAACGGGACGGGCCCGGTTGCAGGGGGACACGGTGTTCGTGCGCGATTTTGGCGCTCTGGCCGCACTGGCGCCTTCGGGAGCGGAGAGGCCGGTCCCAGCGAAGAAGGTCGGTGGTGCGAAGGTGAAGGCGGCGGTCCCGGTGGCGGATCACGAGGCCTTCTGGGCGGGAATGGCGGGCCGGGTTGATGTGGAACTGGGCCGGGTCGTGCTGGAGACCGAGGAACTCCGTGGTGTGCGTGCGGCGCTGGTGTGCGATGCGCAGCACCTCGCGCTGGAACAACTCTCGGCGAAGACCAAGAACAATGCGCTGGAGGCGAAGTGCGGTGTGACTTTCGACGGTGCGAAGGCGGCACCGTATGCGCTGGAGGGCAGTGGCGCGTTTCCGGGTTTCGATCTCGGCGCGTGGCTTCGGGCGGCGAATACTGCGGAGGAGCCAGCGCTCGAAACCGTGGTCGACGTGACGGCGAAGGTGGCCGGGCAGGGAGTCAATCGCGAGGATTTGATCGCCGGTCTCCGTGGCGATTTCGTCCTGAAGGGCGGCCCGGGCATTCTGCGCATCAAGGACAAGAAAGTGGAGACGGCCAGCGCGCTCGGTGGACTGGTGCTTGGTCTGCTCTCGAAGGAGAAGCAGCAGAAGCCCGCGGTCGCGGCCGGAGCGCAGCTGATCGAGGAGTTGCGCGAGTTCCGGTTCGACCAACTCGAGGTCTCGTTGCTGCGCGGCGACGACCTGAACCTGCAGTTGCGCACGATCGATATCCGCTCGGCCGAGAAGCGGCTCAGCGGCACGGGCGTCGCCCGCCATGTGGCCGGGCGCACGATCGACGAGTATCCGCTGGAGCTGGAGATGCGGCTGGCCGGCAAGGGCAACTTCGGGGCGTTGCTCGAACAAGCGAGTCTGCTCGACGGCTCGAAGGACGAACTGGGCTACCTGCGCCTGCGCCAGCCGTTCACGGTGACGGGGAAAGTCGGCGCGCCGAACTGGAAGAAGATGCTCGCGCAGCTCGGCGCGGGCCTGCTGCTCGGGAAGTGAAGGTCCAGTCGGGGTCGGGACCTGGGCCGCGCTCCTGAGAGACACTCGCGGCTTACGGTGTGTGGCCTTCCGGGGCAGAGATGGGTTCGAGCGCGCGGAGATCGGTCTCGATCGCGCTCAATTTTGCTGCGGTGAAGAAATCCGGAGCGAACTCGGCGACCTTGCGCAACGTCATGGAGCTGGCCTGGGCGAAGTCGGGGTTGTTGATCGCTTCCGAGAGGTGCTTGAGCAGGATCGCCTTGGTTGCGGGAGTGCCGAGCAGCACCCCGATCGGAGTGGTTTCGACCGACCATTGCGGCGGCTTGATCTGCGCGAGGGCGGTCGCGATCGCGTTCAAGCGCTCCGTTGTGAAGTAGTCGGGCGCGAAGTCGTGCAGTTGGATGAACGTCGAGTCGCGTGCTTGAGCGAACTCGGGATTCTTGAGTGCTTCCGGAATGATCTTCTCCAATGCGGCGCGCGTCACCGGATTGTCGAGCAGGCGCCCGATCTTGGTGGCGAGGGAATTGCCCGTGGTGGAGCCGTCCGGTCCCGAGCTTTGGGCGGCGCGCTCCTCCTCGGCAGCGTTGCTCCTGCCCGGTACTGGCGACACCACGGTCACCCATGGGCCGGGACAGGGAGCGGCGAAACGATAGTTGCCGGAACCGGCGGCGTAGATGGCGGCGCCGTTCTCGGAGCGAAGGAATCTGAGCCCCGGAGCTGAAGCGGCCGGACCGCCGCTTTCCGTGACGGCTGCGGCGTCGTCGGTTGGCACGTGAATCTCTCCGGTGGTGTTGGCAGGAAGGGAAACGTCGAGAGTGAGACGGCTGTTCTCCAGGTGCCAATTTGTGGCAATGCGCCCGTGAATGCTGTCGAAATGCCCGGAGGCGGTCGTGACCCCTGGCCCAATCTCGGGCCGGATCACCACGCGGGCGAAGCCGGGTTCAATGGCGTCGATTCCGAGCACCGTCCGGTAGAGCCACTCGACGCACGAGCCATAGGCATAGTGGTTGAACGAGTTCATCCCGGCGTCGCCGAAACCATAGGATTTGGTGAAGCTGTTCCAACGCTCCCAGATCGTCGTGGCGCCTTGTGCGATCGAGTAGCCCCACGAAGGAAACTCGGTGCCCGAGATCAGGAAATAGGCACCGTCGGTATGTCCGTTGTCGGTCAGCGTCGGCAGCAGCAGATTCACGCCGAGGAAGCCCACCCCCAGGCGCCAGTTGCGGTTCTCCAGGTTCTTCACGAGGTGCGAAATCGCCGCGCTGCGTTGCTCTAGTTTCAGGAGATCGAAACGAAGCGCCAGCAGGTGGGCCGTCTGCGATTGATGCGCTCCGATCGAGCCGTCGGCATTGACGAACTTCACCTGAAATGCGGCGCGCACCTTTTCAAAGAGAGCGCGGAACTTGGCAGCATCCTCATCCCGGCCGAGGGTGGTGGCGATGTCGGCCATCAATCGGGCGTCGTGGGCGAAGTAGGCAGTCGAGATGAGGTCCTTCTCGGTCTCGCCTCCGATGGCGAGCCAGTCGCCATAACCGTGATTCGGTCCGATGAACTCCTTCGCCTGTTTGGCGACGAATTCGAGATAGCGTTTCATCGCGTCGTAGTGGCGATCGAGGATGCGGGTGTCGCCGTAGACGCGCCATAGCGTCCACGGGACGATGATGCCGGCGTCCGCCCAGCCGGCGGCGGCGCCTTTGTAGCCAACCGGTGCGGTGTCGTTGAACGCGCCTTCGGCATTCTGGGTGTCGACGATATCGTCGGTCCACTTGCTCATGAAGGCGGCGATGTCCTGGTTGTAGGCGCCGGTTTGGACGAACACTTGGGCGTCGCCGGTCCAGCCGAGGCGTTCGTCGCGTTGGGGACAGTCGGTCGGCACTTCGAAGTAGTTGGAGCGCTGCCCCCACCGGGCGTTGGACCAGATTTGGTTGAGCAGTGCGCTGGAGGATTCAAATGCGCCGGTGTCCGTGTTTCCGGTACTGAGGACGACGCCCGTGATCGTCGCCGCCGTCGCCGGACGGGTCAGCCCTTCGACCTGCACGTAACGAAACCCATGGAAGGTGAAGGTCGGCTCCCAAGTCTCGCGCCCACCACCTTTGCACACGTAGGTGTCGACGGCCCGGGCCGTGCGGAGGTTTTCGGTGTAGGCCGTGCCGTCGGCTTGGAGCATCTCGGCGAAACGCAGTGTGACGACCGTTCCCGCTGGTTCATCGATCTGGAGACGGGCAAACCCGGCGAAGTTTTGCCCAAGATCGAAAACGTAGATCCCCGGTTTCGGTTGGGTCGGAGGCGCGCTCGGCCGCTCGGAAATGCGCCGCACAGGGGGCGCGGGGTGCGCGCGGATGATGCTCGGCGCCAGCTCAGCGCCGCGCGCCACCGGCTGCCAGGATGCGTCGTTGAAGCCGGGCTTGTCCCAGCCGGGCTGCTCCAATCGCGCGTCATAGGATTCGCCGGCGAGCAAGTCGGCCTCGAGGATCGGTCCAGTGCTTGCCTTCCAACTCGAGTCCGTCGCGATGATCTGTTCGTGGCCTGCGGAGTCCTGGATGTGCAGCTCTGCCCGGAGTCGGGTGTGCTGGCCATAGCGGTTCTGTCCGAAAGAGGAGATATTTCCGCGGAACCAACCATCGGCCAGCAGGGCCCCAATGGCGTTGGCGCCGGGTCGCAGAAGCGCGGTGACATCGTAGGCGCGGTAATAGAGCCGCTTGGCGTAGTCGGTCCAACCGGGCGTGAAATACTCGTCGGCCACCCGGAGACCATTGAGTCGGGGTTCGACGTTGCCGAACGCCGTGATGAACAGAACGGCCCGAGCGGGTGGGGTAGCCAGAGTGAATTCCTTCCGGAGCTGCACGGCAGGCAGGTAGGTGCGATCCTTCTGCGCCGGCGGAAGCCACGGGGCTCCGGCGGGTGCCACCGCGTCCAAGCCGATCCACTCCGCGCGCCAGGCGTCGGCCGTCATCAATCCCATGCTCCAACGCGCCAGGCCGCTCCAGGCCGAGCGGCGGCCTTGCTCGTCCACAATCTGCACTTTCCAGAAGACGGCGGTTTGGGGCGAGAGCGACTTGCCTGCGTATACGATCTGTGAAGTCGCCGCGCCCCGCAGTTCGACATCCCAGAGATCGCCCCGGTTCTGCGCGAGGAGGGCCTCGCTGGAAGCCACGAGAATATGCGCCACCGTCTGTCGCTGACCGCGGTCCGCCGAATGGCTCACCAGCTCCCAGCTCAGCCGAGGGGCTGGCTCGTCGACGGCCGACGGGTCGACGAGGTATTCGCAGCGGAGGTTGGTCGCGACCAAGGGCGAGACCGTCTCGGTATGTTGGCGCCCGGATTGGCAACCGAGGAGCGCGGTGAGAACCAACAGGAGAGCGCCGGAAAGGAAGCAAGAGAGCGTTTTCATGGATGTGGGTGGACGGCGAGAAGGCGGTTCAGGGGGTTGGACTGGCGGTGCCCGCGTTTGTCAGGGCTCGTTCCACCGCCCAATAGGCCGGCTTCCGCACGCCTTCCGCATCGAAGAGCAAGGGCTCGTTCGGCTTGAGGTATTTGAACGGGAAGAATTCGTCCAACCAAGTGCCCCGGTCGGACAGTCCCCAGAAAGTGACGCCGCGACATTCGGGGAAATTCGCCGCGGTGCGCACGAGTTCCGCCATGTACTCGCCCTGGGCCTCGTACGGATCGGCGGCGTCACCGAAGAGGCGCAGACGGACGTCGATTTCGGTGAGTTCGAAACGCAGACCAAGTTGAGCGACCCGTTCGAGGAAACGATGCAGTTCCGTCCCGCTCGGCCGCTTCACCGTCACGTGCGACTCCAGCCCGAGGACGTCGATGGGCACCCGATCGCGCACCAACTCGGCGAGCAAAGTCAGGAGCCGTTCGGCATGGGCGTCATTGTAGCGTTCGAGCTGTTCGTTCAAGACGAGCACCGCGTCGGGATCCGCCTCGCGGGCCATCCGGAAGACCTCCGCGATGTAGCCGTCGCCAAGCGTCTGTTGCCAGATGGTTTTGTCGAGCTCGGGCGC
>JAEXPL010000105.1 GCA_023446865.1 Verrucomicrobiota bacterium
CCCCCCCGCGCCGGATTTCCCGGGGGCGGGCGCCGCCCGGCCGGCGCCGATTCCCCAACCTGGCGGCGACGGAGCGCCGCCCTCCAGATCCCATCTAGACCATGAAAACACACATCATCATCCGGGCGCTCAGCGCCCTCGTACTCTGCACGGCAGTCCAGTTGCGGGCGCAAGAGAGCGCGCCGCTCGATCGCGCGACGGCGCTGGCCGAGGCGCGTTCCGGCAGGTGGGAGCGGGCGGAGCCGGCGCTCGAAACGTTGGCGGCGACCGTCCCGGCCGACCCCGAAGTGTGCGCGCAGCTCGTGCTCCGGCGGCTGGAGCAGAAGCGCAACAAGGAGGCGGTGGAACTGGCCGAGCGCGCGGCGGAAGCGGCGCCCAACAGCGCCGGTTTGCAGTCGCTCCTCGGACGCGCGCTGGGGGCGCGCATCGGCGAGTTGGCGTTCATGCAGCAGGGGTTCGTTGCCCCGAAGATGCTGCGCGCCTTCAAGCGCTCGGTGGAGCTCGACCCAAACCACGTGCCCGGGCTGATCGGGCTGGCGAGCTACTACCTCTATTCGCCGGCGATTGCCGGTGGCAGCTACGAGAAGGCCGAGGAGTACGCGCGCAAGGTTGAGGCGCTCGACGCGCCCAACGGTGCGCGTCTTCGGGCCGAGATCTGCGAGCGACAGGGGAAATGGGCCGAAGCGGCCGAGTGCTACCGTAAGGCGATCGACGCCCAGCCGAAGAACGCCTGGCTCCAGGCTCAACTTGGCAAGGTTCTGGCGAAAGCCGGCGACAAGGTCGGCGCGAAAGCCGCCTTCGAGTCCGCGCTCCAACTCCAGCCCGACCTCGCGCTCGCGAAGGAGGGACTGACCGCGCTTGAAGCGGTGCCGCCGAGTTGAGTGCGGCGTGCGGGATGGTGGCGGTCCGTGGATCGCCACCGCGAAGCCGTGACCGGAACCGGTCACGGCTTGCTCTTGTTGGGGCGGTACCGTTGGCGGCAAGGCGTGGTGTCTTCTCCGGCAGACGGCTCGGTGTGCGCACGAACAGCGAATGCGATGCCCCGAGAGTGGTGTTGGCTCGGCGACGCAGGGCGCGAACCAATGCGCCAGGCTCTCGACCGCGCCTCCGCGCACCGTGGTGCCGGCGGGCGTCTGCACTTCCACCGCAGGCTCGACAGAGTCGCTGCGGGTTGCGGCTAGCGGGTGATCAGCGGTGTTCGGCTCTCGTCATTTGTCCGTCGACGCTCGACTCGTCGATCACGGCTCAGGCCGCGGCGCGGCGCAGCGGGAGGCGGACCGTGGCGAGGCCGCCAGTGCGATCGGTACGATTGGTGAGCGTGAGGCTCCCGCCGTGGTTCTCCGCAATCTGGCGACAGAGGACGAGGCCGATGCCGGAGCCGCCTGGCTTGGTGGTGAAGAACGGCACGAAGAGATTCGACGGATTGGCGATGCCGGGGCCGTCGTCGGCGATGCGGACCTCGGCCTCGTGCGCGGTGGTCGACCAGCTCACTTGCACGGCGCCGCCGGTTTCGAGTGCGGCGTCGGCGGCGTTCTTGAGGACGTTGATCAGGAGCTGCTCGATCTGCGCGGCGTCGATGGGGAGAGTGAGCTGCGGGCAGTCGGCGAGGGTGACCGGTACGCGGCCCTCGAGGGAGGCGACACGGCGGACGATCGCGCAGAGGTCGGCCGGCGCGAGCGAAGGCGGGGGCAGGCGGGCGAGACGCGCGTAGGCCTCCATGAAACGGGCGAGACCGTCGGCGCGGGTGGCGATGATCTCGAGGCCGCGCTGCATGTCCTCCTCCCATTCGGCGGGCTTGCGCTTGAGCATGGTGCCGAGGCTGCCGGCGAGGGACTTGATGGGCGCGAGGGAGTTGTTGAGCTCGTGGCCGATCACGCGCACGAGCTTCTGCCAGGCCTTGAGCTCCTCGTCGCGCAAAGCGCGGGAGAGGTCGGCGATGACGACGAGGTGGTGCGGGCGGCCCTGTTCGCGGAACGAGGTGCGGCGCATGCCCCAGCGTCCCTGGCCGCCGGGGAATGTGAGCGGGAGCAGGCGCGTGCCGTCGCCGTCGAGACAGCAACCGAGGCCGAGTTCCTCGGCGCTGCGGCCCATGACGCGCTCGGCGGGCTGGGCGAGGAGTTCCTGGCCGGCGCGGTTGATGAGGCGGAGGTGGTAGCTCTCGTCGAAGGCGAAGATGGCGACGTCGATCTCGGCCATGATGGTGCGCAGGAGCGCGGTGGCCTCCATGGCCACGAGGCGTTGCTCGCGGAGCATCGCTCCGAGGTAGTTGATCTCGGTGTGGACCTCGCCGAGCGGGTCCTCGGGCGAGGTGCCGCGGGCGCGGATCGAGAAGTCGCCCTCGCGCAACGCGCCGAGGAGATTGGCGATGGTCTGCAGCGGGCGGACGACGCGTTCGCGCACGAGGAGTGCGCCGAAGAACCAACTACCGACAATGACCAGCCCGAGCGTCCAGCGCGTGCGCGTGGTGAACTCGTCGACGAAAAGCAGTGTCATCGCGGTGATCACCGCCGGCGCGCCGGTGCCGAGCACGAGCCAGAGCAGGCGCCGGTCGAAGGGCGACTCGGGTTTCGGGCGGCGGGGCTTGGGGCTGGAGGGTGT
>JAEXPL010000165.1 GCA_023446865.1 Verrucomicrobiota bacterium
ACGCCCCCTTGGGCGGCCACCGCGCAAAACGAGCTGAAGTAGCGGGCGACGCCCAACGCGACCACCGGCGGCAGCAGCGCCGCGGCGGCGATCCAGTCGGACGCACGGTCGAGGCGCCGGGCCACGGTGACGGCGAGCACGAACAGGAGGTTGAACGAGAAGAGGACCAGCACCGCGGTGGGCAGCTTGGCCAGTTCGAAGAACTCATCCGCCCAGCCGATCTGCATGAAGGCCGTGCCGAGGGCGGCGAGCAACGCGAGGTAGTTCCAGCGGCGGTGCAGCACGACGGCGAGCAGGCCGACGTCGAGCAAGGCGATGAAGCCGAACAGTCCCAGCGGGTTGTCGACGCCGGTGGAGAGCATCGGCGTCGTGCAGAAACCGCCGAGCAGGCCGAGGATGGCCACGACCTGGGCTTCCAACCGCACGGCGAGCAGGAACGCGGCGGCGGTGATCAGGATCATCAGCGCGGCGGCGATCGGACCCTGGAAGAAGTCGAACTTGTAGTACGCCCGGCAAGCGAAGGTGACGGCGTAGAGCATCACGATGCCGGGGGCGGTGAGCGACTGGCCGGTGACGGCGTAGTTGCGCCGGATGCTCCAGAGACCGCCGACAATCAGGCCCGCGCCGGTGAGGAAGCCAAGCGCGGCGCGCAGCGCCGGCGGAATCCAACCGTGATCGAAGGAGTACTTGAGGAAGAAGACGGCGGTGAGCAGCAACGCGCCGCCGCCGAGCCAGGCGAAAAGTTTGACGCCGACAAACTGCTCCCAGTTGAAGCCGGCGGGCGCGGCTTCGGTCGGCGCCGGAGGCGGTTCCGCAGCAGCGGCGGGCGCGGCGTAGGTGGGGATCGGCGGTGGTTCGGCCGCGAAGACGGGATGTTGCGGGGCGACTGGCGGCGGAGGAGGTTCGGGAATCCGCGGCGGCTGGACCACGGCGGGAACGACGGGCGCGGCAGGAAAAGCGGCAGGCTGGGGTGCGACCGGCGGGGGCGGAGCGACCGGTGCGGCGACCGCGGCCGGCTCCGGCTGGGCGGGCTTCGTCGGTTGGGCCGCAGCCGGGGCGTCGGTGACGCGCCGTTTGAGGATCGCGAGCTCCAGGGTGAGCGAGCGGACCTGTTCGGCCAGTTCTTCGGTCCGGCGGCGGGCGCCGGCGGCTTTCACCAGAGCGATGATCGGCAGGACGAAGATCAGGGCTCCGATGATGAGGAGGATCAGGATGATCGTAGCTTCCATGGGGTTTGCGCCACCGCGCGGGCGGAGGCTTGCAGAACTATGGAGGGGTGCAAGCCGGCGAGAAAGGGAAGCGTTGGTCACCTAGGGCGTGTCTGGGAAACAACGCCGGGACACGGTATTTCCCAGACATGCCCTAACCGGCGTGGAAGAACGCGGGCAACGGCGCGACATTCGCCCCGCATTGCTCCGGCGCACGGCAGCCCGGAGGCAATCGCGCGGGCCTGTTCGCGGCATCGGCCCCGGGATTGGGCGCCGGCTTGCTATGGCGTCCTCGCGCGGAGGGTGGCGGGGTGGGCCGGCTTCTGGATGAGCCGAGCGCGACGCTGCAAGCGCGGGCGGGAGAATCGGGTTGGTCCGGCGAAAATTGAGGGTTCGCGCCAGTGCCGGTGTAGGTTAGGGTGAAAACGTCTTCCTGTCATGAATCACCTGAACGACTCCGATCCCCTTCGCGCCAGCTTGCCATTGTGGCGGGTCGCGCCGCCCGCCGATCCCGCGTTCCGCAGCGAAGTCTGGGCGCGCCTCGAGGCGGCCCGGCGGCGTCTCGATGAAACGTGGAGCGGCTACTGTCGGCGCCATGTGGGAGTGTGGTCGCTGGTCTTGTTGGTGGGGTTGAGCGGCGCCTCGCTGCTCGGCCAGAGGGCAGGGGCGCAGCACTCTCGCTCCGAACGGGAAACGATCCTGACGGCCTACCTCGCGCAGATCGACGCGCGGGCGATGTCGCGTTGAGGCGGCCAAACGCCATGCGGTACTTCTGGCTCACGCTCGGACTTGTCGCGGCCTTGGCCGGCGGGTGCTGGTATGTGTTTTTCAACGCCGCCTGCGACCCGCGGCTGCACGCGGCCGCCGAGACCGGCGATGTCATGGCCTGGATGCGCTGCGAGTTCCGGCTGACGGCGGCGCAATCCGCAGCCATCGCCCGGCTGCACGAGGAGCACGGAGGTGCCTGCGCGGTTCATTGCGCAGCGGTGGGCGCGGCGCGCGAGCGCTTGCAGGCCGCCCGGAGAGCCGGGGATGCGGCCGCGATTGCGGCCGCCGAACAGGAGGAGCAAGCGGCAGCCGCGACCTGCCGTGCCTCGACCGAGGCGCATGTGCGGCGGGTGGCGGCGCTGATGAGTCCGGAGCAGGGCGAACGGTATCTGCGGATGGTGTTGCCGCGGTTGGCCGACCTCGACCATCGCGGGCCGCCGAAGCTCTCGCTCGAACGCTAAGCCGACTCCCATGGCGGCCGACGAGATCCACGAGCCCACGGACGAAGTTTTGATGCTGCGGTTGCGCGGAGGCGACGAGCCCGCACTGGCGGCGCTGATGCTGCGGTGGGAGATCCCATTGAAGGCTTTCCTCTACCGCCTGCTCCTCAACACCGATGAGGCGGCGGAATTGGCGCAGGAGGCTTTTGTGAAGTTGTACTTCCAGCGGGAACGTTTCCGCGCCGAGGCGCGATTTGCACCGTGGCTGCTGACGATTGCCGCCAACCTCGCCCGCAACCGGCGGCGGTGGTGGCGGCGGCATCCGACGACCTCGCTGGATGCTCCGGCTGAAGGGGGCGATTCACCATCGCCGGCCTGGGAGCCGAGCGATCCGGCGGCCGGGCCGGCGGATCGTGCGTTGGCGGCGGAGCGTGCGGCGACGGTGCGGCGGGCGGTGGCGGCGTTGCCCCACGACCTGCGCGAGGTGGTGGTTCTCGCGGAATTCGAGCAGCGTCCCCAGGCCGAGATCGGCGAGATTCTCGGCTGTTCCGCCAAGGCGGTGGAGATGCGCCTGTACCGGGCGCGCGAGCGCTTGCGTCGCAGCTTGGCCGAGCAGGTGTGACGGGAAACCTTACGGCGAAGACGGAGGTGGGGTGGTTTCCCACTAAAGTCCTCGCAGTGCGGGCCGTTATGGAGGAGGGCGCGACACCGCGCTCCTCTCCGCAACTTTTCCACACCATGGAAGCCGAAGCCACCTCCACCACCTCCGCTGCCCGCGGCAAGAACCGCACCGGCAAGTACCTCACCTTCTCGCTCAGCAACGAGTCCTACGGCGTCGATGTGCTCAAGGTCCGTGAGATCATCCGCTTCCTCAAGATCACGCCCGTACCCCAGATGCCGGCCTACGTGAAGGGAGTGATCAATCTCCGCGGCAAGGTTCTCCCGGTGATCGACCTGCGCCTGAAGTTCGGGCTCGACGCCGCCGAGGCCTCGGAGCGCACCTGCATCGTCGTTGTGCGCGTGTTCGCCGGCGGCCACGACATCACTCTCGGCATGATTGTCGATTCCGTCGAGGAGGTCATCAACCTCAACGAGTCCGAGATCGAGGAGACGCCCGAATTCGGGGCGAAGCTCGACACCGCCTACCTCATGGGCATGGCCAAGGTGAAAGGCACGATCAAGACCCTGCTGGACATCGACAAGGTCGTCTCGCCCGAGACGTTGCGCGGCTTCTGATTTTCTTCAGTGACCCCGGTATTCTCCGGGCGCGGCGTTGGGCGCGGGCGGGTTTTTGTGGGGGTGG
>JAEXPL010000311.1 GCA_023446865.1 Verrucomicrobiota bacterium
TCTCGTCGGCGAGGGCCTTCATGTCGGGGAACTTCTTGTTGCCCTGGATGGCGTTGAACTTGCCGCCGCGCGGGGCCTGCCAGCCGTCGTCGATGTTGATGTAGGTCCAGCCGTGGTTGCGCAGGCCCTTAACGGCCATGGCGCGCGCGGAGCTGAGGACGAGTTCCTGGCTCACGGCGTCGCCCCAGCAGTTCCAGCTGCTCCAGCCCATCGGCGGCGTGAGCGCGATCTTGTCGCCGACGACGATGCGGAACTTCTTCTCGGCCTCGCCGAGGGCGTTCTTGGCGTGCAGCGTGACCGCGTATTCGCCGGCCGCTGCCACCGAGCCGGTGATGCGGCCGGTGGCGGTGTCGAGCGACAGGCCCGCGGGCAGACCGTCAATGGCGAACGTCATGGGCCGCTCGCCGGTGGCGGGAAGCGCGTAGAGGAACGGCGCTCCCGGGCGCACGCCGAAGACGCCGGGGCCGTTGACCCGCGGCGTGGCGGGCGCGGCGGGTGTGAGGATTGGCGCGTTGGGCGGGAGCGCGGCGGCGGTCGGGGTCGAGACCTCTGCGCCAAGCCATGGCGCGCAGGCGAGTGCGGCGAACGAGACGAGTGAACAGGTGAGCGGGTGAGCGGCCATGGCGGGAGGTGGTGGGTTAGGAGTTCACTTCGCCCAAGCGGCGCCCTCGGGGGTGCGGCGCCAGGCGAAGTAGGTGTCGAGGACTTCGAGCGCGGCGGCGCCGGGGACCGGGCCGACGAAGGCGGTGTTCTTGAAGTACATCACCTGCGGCTCGGTCTCGGTGAAACGCGGCCAGGCAGGAACGCCCGCGCCGTTGGGATCGCCGAACTTGGTGAAGTTGGTCCAGTAGGTGGCGACGGTTTCGGAGATCGCGAGGTCGCCCGGAGTGAGCTTCGGGTCGTTGCGGTCGAGCGTCTGGAAGACGTAGGGCACATCGACGCCGTGCGGCATGCCGTGGTCGGCCTCAGGCGAGCCGGCGGGGCGCTCGGCGTGCTGGTCGAAGTAGTAGAGGAACACCCTGGACTTGCCGGTGCGCGACTGGAGGCGGGCCCAGCTCCAGGTGGGCCAGCCGAAAGCGGCGTCGCGCATGAGGTCGCGCGCGGTCTTGCCGACGCGATCACCGACGGTCGGATACGCGGCGAGCAGCTTGTCGGCGAAGGGGCCGTAGCGCAGGCGGACGTTGGCGGCGAACTCCTCGGGCGTCTTCTCGCGGGAGAAGCTGAGCCCCTCGTCGGAGTTGTAGCCGAGGAGGACGTCGACGTCGTTGTAGCGGCCGGCTTCGTAGAGCTTGAACTGGTCGTCGACAATCACCCAGCCGTCGACGATCGGCCAGGACGACGGGTTGCCCCAGCCGCCGGGCAGCTTGTCGGGCGTGAGCTTGCGCAGCTCGGCGAGCGAGGCGACGCCGGCCTTGGCAGCGTAGCCCAGGCCAGCCTGCTCGGCGGCGGCGAGGCCGCGCATGTTCTCACCGGGGAAGGTGGTGGGACGGGTCGGGCCGAAGTTGCCGCCGCTCTGGGAGATCGCGCCGCGGAAGAGACCCTTCGCCTCGGGCGAACCGCAGAGCATGCTCACGGAGATGCCGCCGGCGGACTCGCCGAAGATGGTGACCTTCGCGGGATCGCCGCCGAAGGCCGCGATGTTGCGCTGCACCCAGCGCAGGCCGGCGATCTGGTCCTGGATGCCGTAGTTGCCGGAAGCCTTGTGCGGGGACTCGGCGGTAAGCTCCGGATGCGCGAGGAAGCCGAGGGAGCCGACGCGGTAGTTGATCGTCACGAGCACGACGCCCTTGCGCGCGAGGTGTTCGCCGTTGTGGGTCGGCGTGGAAGTGGAGCCGAAGGCGAACCCGCCGCCGTAGATCCACACGAGCACGGGCAGCTTCTCATCGGCCGACTTCGCGGGCGTCCAGACGTTGAGGTAGAGGCAGTCCTCGCTCACGTTGCCCTTGCCGTCGCCCTGATAGGGATCGGCGGCGAACGCGGTGGCGGGGCGCACACCGTCCCATTTCGCGTGAGGCTGCGGCGAGCGCCAGCGAAGGTCGCCGACCGGCGGCGCGGCGAAGGGGATGCCGCGATAGACGGTGATGTCCTTCTCGGCGACGCCCTGCACCAAACCGAATTCGGTGGCGACGGGGGCCGGTTGCTGGGCGAGGCACAAGCCGGCGCCGAAGAGCGTGAGGAGGGTGACGAGGCAGGTCTTCATGGAGTAATGCATCCTGAGAGAATGGGAGTGGATTGAGACGCGGGTGGGGATGTCGGGTTGCGCCTATTTCGTGGCGGTCGCTGTGGGCGTTGGTTTGCCGGAAAGCAGCTGAAACAGCGCGGGATCGTATTCCTCGAGTCCCGTGATGCTGTAGAGGTGATTCGCGGAGATCCACGGCAGCCAGAAGCGGTGTCCACTGGTGCCGCGGCCGGCGCCGCCCGGTCCCATGCGAAAGCCTTCCTGCTGCCAGCCGGGGCCCTTCAGGTCGTAGAGGCGACCCGGCAGTGCGACCATGGACTTTGTGCCGTGCAGGAGCAGACGGGCGACCTCGAGGTAGTGCGGGTCCCCGGTTAGCTTGGAGAGCTTCGCGTACGAGGCCGCCGACCAGTCGAGGTACTCGTCCATGCTGCCGGCGTGGAGCGCGGTGATGCCCTGGCCGCCGATGATCGACACGCCTTTCTTCCAACACAGGTTCGCGTCGTCGGCGTCGAGGGGCATCGGCAGATTCCAGATCCAGATCCAGCTCTCGGCGAAATCGGCGGCGGCCTGCGCGCGCTCGAGCCATTTCTTGTCGGAGGTGGAGTCGTAGAGGCTCAGAAACGCCTCCAAGCTCAGCATTCCGGCTTCCTTGTCGGTGATGTTCGGGTTGTCGCTGGCTCCGCCGATGAAGAGGCCGCGGACGCCCCAGTTCGTCCAGACATGCTCGGCGGCGCGGAGCGCGGAGGCGCGGTACTTCGGGTCGCCGGTTTCTTCCGACAGCATCACGAGCAGCGGAACCGGGCAATAGCTCGCGGTGCCGGTTGGCTCGGCGATTTCGTTGGAGCCAACCTTCCAGCGGCGCGGGAAAGAGCCGTCCTCGCGTTGCTGGAGGACCAGCCAATCGACGTAGGTCTTGACCCAGTTGAACCACTCCGGGTGAGGCCGGCCGAGCGCCCGCTCGCGGCGGTAGGCGCGGACGAGCACGGTCATGTCCTCGGTGGCGTTGCGCAGCCATGGCGCGAGCCAGATGTGGTCCCAGGGTTTGCCGTCCGCGAGATCGTAGCCGGTGCCCTGCAGCGGGACGGTGGGCAGCGCCTCGATCAGCGAAGAAATGATCCCGAGCCCGGTCTCGCGCATCTTCTGGCCGCGCGCGGTCGGGTCGCGATCGCCTTCGCGCAGCAACTGGTCGGCGCACTCGACGGTCTTTCCGACGAAGCCCATCGCCACCATCGTCCAGTTCCACTGGCGCTGGTCGGTCACGGTGCTGAGGACGAAAGGAATGCCGGTGCGGCCGTCGATGGTGGCGGCCTGTGCCTGGAGGTGGTCGATCAGGACGCGCCGCATCTGCTCGACGTCGATCGGCGGCACCTCGGGACGCAGCGTGCTCCACGCCCAGCGCCACGAGTTGCGGGTGACGTCGCGGAAGGACTCGTTGCGCGCGAAACGGAAGCTGACGGAGTAACGATGCGCGGTCCCCTCCGCGATCGGGTGATAACGCCGGAACCACTGCGGTGGTTTCGCGGCGCCCGGTGCGCCCGTGTAGAGGCACGCCGTGCCGGGGAAACGAAAACCGAACTCGACCGGACCATTGTCAGTCTGCCACGCGCCCAGCGCGCCGAATTGGAACCGAGGGTCGACCATGACGGCCTGCGCCAACGTGGTCTCCGCGACGGTCGAATCGCCGCGCGGAGTCGGATTCAGTACGGACACCGACGCGCCGTTGTGGAAGGAAAGCGCGAACAACGGCGCCGGGAGGATATCCTCGCGCATGAGGAACCGCCGCGCTGCGTGGTTCAACGTGCCGCCCGGGGAACGTTCGCCGTCGTAGGTGGGATCGCCGTACAGAGCGCCCGGCGCGAGACAGTTGATGTCGGCCCAACCGACGGACGGATCGACCGCGAAGACAACCGACGACTCGAAGCCGCCCGGCGCGTTGCCGCTCACTTCGACGGTTCGGGCGACGGTGGCCACGTCGCCGTGCAGGCTCCAACGATCCTGCACGCGGAACACGACCTTGTCGCCGCACGGGATCTCCGCGCGGGCGAGGAACTCGTTTCCGGCGGTGGATCTTTCGACCGTCGCGTAGCCGGCGGCGAGCGGACGGATGTCGTCGTCCGCCCGATAGACCTCGATCCGCGCCGGTTTTGCCTGTCGGAAACCCGGACTGCCGGCGCCCTCGATGGCCAGGCCCCATTGACCCTCGGGCCCACGGACGAAGGACACGGTGGAGCCCGTGGTCAGACTTCCGAGGTCCACGCGCTCGCCGGATTGCGCGAGAAGTGTCGAGCCGAGCAGGCCGAGCCCGAGCGCGACGAGCCCGGTCGCGCGGTTGCCCAGAAGGGCAGGGCAACAATGCTGTGTGCGGGCGCGGGTCTCGGGTTTCGTCATGGCTCGGTGGTGCTCGGGTGGCGGAGCGGGGCGGACGAGCGCCTCAGCGGCGCTCCACACCGACCACGATCTGGGTGAACGAGTGGGCCGGGAAGCTGTAGTTGAGCGACGTGCCCTGCGTGGCGATCTGCGTGACCTGCGGCGGATAGGTGTCGCGCGCTTCGTAGGTGTAGGGCGCGTCGGAGATGTCGTCGTTGGCCACGAGGCTGACCGACGCGGTCGGCGCGAAGGAGCCGGTGATGCTGCGGATGTCCGTGGCG
>JAEXPL010000226.1 GCA_023446865.1 Verrucomicrobiota bacterium
AATCGCCCCTTCATTTCCAAAGAACTCCACGCCTTCGCAATGCACAAAATGCTCCTTTCCCAAGACTTGCCCTCGTTCCTCGCCCAAGCCAGCGCGCCCGCGGGTGCCCCGAGCGGAACCGGTAGCAGCCGGATGAGTTTCCTGCCGTTCATCCTGTTGATGGCGGCGATGTGGTTCCTGATGATCGCCCCGCAGCGCAAGAAGCAGAAGGAGCACGCCAAGATGCTCGCGGCGATCAAGAGCGGCGACGAAGTCCTCACCTCCGGCGGTATTTACGGCACGGTCGTGACGGTGCGCGAGGATCGCCTCGTGATCCGCATCGGCGACAACACGAAGGTCGAGCTGGCGAAGGGCTTCGTGCAGACCGTGGAAAAAAAGAGCGACTCCGACAAGAAGTCGGACTGAGCTCGGCGCCGTTGTCTCCGGCAAACCCCACGCGCCACCCCGGCGCGCCGCACCCCTTTTAACACAGACCGACCATGTACCAACGCATCCTCTGGAAATTCGCCCTCACGGCGATTGTCCTGCTCTGGGCCGCCTTCAACCTGGTGCCCTTCTCCGAGACGAAGTTCGAGGACTACCTCAAACAGGAGTCGACGGCCCAACGCGATGACTTGTCCAAGCTGCTCGATCGCGCCATGCAGCGGGTGGAGGAGAAGAAGGCCCCCAGCGTCTTTGTCGCCCTCAAGCAGATCGGGCGGGAGGAGCGCATCGACATGTCGAAGTTCTTCCCCGACCTCCGGCTCGAGTCTTCGCTGAAGAACATCGAGAAGCGCAACGACATCCTCTTCGACTACCTGCTCAAGCAGTCCAAGCCGCGCCTCCAGCTCGGCCTCGACCTCAAGGGCGGCGTCGCCTTCACCCTGGAGGCCGCGACCCTCGGCGCCCCTGACGCGCACCAGTCCGTGCGCGAACTCCAGCTCGCCAAGGCGGTCGACATCATCGGCACCCGCGTCAACGGCCTCGGCGTCACTGAGCCGGTCATCCGTCCGGTGGGCGAGAACCGCATCGAGGTGCAGCTCCCCGGCGTTTCCACCAAGGACAATCCCGAGGTCATCGGCGTCCTCAAGAAGCCGGCGCGCCTCGATTTCCGTCTGGTGCATCCGCAGTTCTCGCACATGCCCGAACCGCTGCCGCCGGCCGCGCTGCCGCCCGGCTACGTCAACATGAGCATGGACTCGGACGACCAGAACGGCCGCCCGATCACCGTGTACTGTGCCGTCAAACGCATCCCCGAGATGACCGGCGAGACCGTGACCGACTCCCGCGTCGTGCCCGACATGTACGGCGGCTTCGAGATCCTCCTTCGCTTCAACGATGTTGGCGCGAAGAAGTTCGCCGATGTCACCGGCGCCAATGTCGGCCGCAACCTCGGCATCGTGCTCGACGGCAAGCTCTACTCCGCGCCGCGCATCAACGACCGCATCCCCGGCGGCAACGCCCAGATCACCGGCAAGTTCACCCAGCGCGAGGCGTTCGAACTTTCCAACGTGCTCAACAACCCGCTCGACGTGGACCTTAACGTTGTCGAGCAGTACGAGGTCGGCCAGACGCTCGGCGACGACGCGGTCATGAGCGCGAAGACGGCCTTCATCATCAGCACGGCGCTGACGATCGGCTTCATCCTGTTCTTCTACACCTATGGCGGCGCGATCGCCGCGATCGGCATGGGCTGCAATGTCTTCGTGATCCTCGGCGTGATGGCCATGCCCGGCCTCGAGGCCACGCTCACCATGCCCGGCATCGCCGGCATCGTGCTGACCCTCGCGATGTCGGTCGACGCGAACATCCTCATCTTCGAGCGCATGAAGGAGGAGTTGGCGACGGGCAAGTCCCTCGCCGCCGCCCTCGAGGCGGGCTTCGAGAAGGCCTGGTCGGCGATTCTCGACTCCAACGTCACCACGCTGCTCGTGGGCGTGATCATGTGGGCGCTCGGCTCCGGCCCGGTGAAGGGCTTCGGTGTCACGCTCACGATCGGTATCTTCACCACGATGTTTGCGGCGATGATCGTCAGCAAACTGCTCCTGCAGGTGGCGATCCTCCCCGGTTACCTGAAGCGGCTGCCCATGATCTCGGTGCTCCAGAAGACCAACTACGACTTCCTGAAATACGGCCGTGCGGCCTTCATCGGCTCGTGGCTGATCGTTCTCATCGGCGTCGGCGTTGTCGCCTTCAAGGGGAAGGACATCTTCGGCATCGACTTCGTGGGCGGCGACCAGATCACGGTCGCCTTCCAACAGGAGGTCGATGTCGGACAGCTGCGCGATGTCGCGCTCAAGACTCCGGGCGTGCGCGAGGCGACCTTCGCCTACCAGACCCAGCTCGGCACCGATCTGCGGGTCCTCAAATGCACCGCCGAGTTCGAGAAGGGGCCGGTCATTGTCGACGCCATCCAGAAGGCGTTCCCGCAGGCCGGCTTCACCAACGCCGGCGTCACCAGCATCGGACCGACGGTCGGCTCGGAGATTCTCCGGAGCGCCGTGATCTCCGTCGCACTCGCGCTGGTGGGCATCATGCTCTACGTGGCCTTCCGCTTCGAGTTCGGCTACGGCATGGGCGCGGTGGTATCCACGGTCCACGACCTCTTCATGACGATCGGCGTGTTCGTGCTCTTCGACCGCCAGTTCAACGCATCGATGGTCGCCGCCATCCTGCTCATCATCGGCTACTCGATCAACGACACCATCGTCGTGTTCGACCGCATCCGTGAGGAGCTCAACACCAATCCCGATGGTTCCCTGCGCGACATCCTCAATCGTGCGCTGAACCTCACGCTCTCGCGCACGATCATCACCGGCGGCACCACGTTGCTCACCGCCATCACCCTGATCGTGGTGACCACCGGCGACGTCAACGACATCGCCTTCACCCTCCTCATCGGTGTCATCACCGGTACGTTCTCCTCGCTGTTCATCGCCTGCCCCGTCTTCTACTGGTGGCACAAGGGCGATCGCCGGCATGTCGAGGCGCACCGCGATCTCGCGCCGAAGTACGAGTGGGAAGGCGCGAGCAAGGCGTCCCAATGACCCGACGCGCGCTCCCTCCGGGGAACGCGCGCCTGCGTCGCCCATGTCCACCACGGTGAATCACCGTTGGAACCATCAACCCGTGGCCGCGGAAGCGGTCACGCGTCTCTCCACCGCACTCCAGACCAGCCCCGTGCTGGCGGAGTTGCTCGTGCGCGCCGGCTGGTCCGACCCCGACGAGGCGCGCCGCTTCCTGCAGCCGCGCCTCGCCGAGCTCGACGATCCCTTCCGCATCGCCGGAATCGATCGCGCCGTCGCGCGGCTCCGCACGGCGATCAGCGGTCGCGAGTCGTTGGTGATTCTCGGCGACTACGACGTCGACGGGGTGAGCAGCACCGCCTTCCTCGTCAGCATCCTGCGCCGCTTCGGCCTCGAACCGCGCTTCATCGTGCCGCTGCGGGCGGAGGAGGGCTACGGCCTGAGCCGCAACGCCGTCGACCGTGCGCTTGAGGTGGGCGTGCCCAATCTCTTCATCGCGCTCGACTGCGGCACGAACTCGGTGGCCGAGGTCGCGTATCTGCGTTCCCGGGGCGCCGATGTGGTCATTGTCGACCATCACCGCTCGAAGGAGGCCGTGCCGGAGGACGCCATCCTCATCAACCCGCACGTGCATGCCGAGTCGGCCGTGCCCGCCTGGCAGAACCTCTGCACCGTCGGTCTCGTCTTCAAGCTCGTGCACGCGCTGCTCAAGGCCGAGCGCGACGCGGGCAGCGCGGTGGCCCAGGCGATCAAGCTGCGCGACTACCTCGACCTCGTCGCCATGGGCACCGTGGCCGACCTCGTGCCGCTCCTCGGCGAGAACCGCATCCTCGCCAAGCACGGCCTTTCCATCCTCGAGCAGACGGAACGCCCCGGCCTGCTCGCGCTCATGGAGGTGAGCGGCATCGACCGCGCCAATGGCCTCCAGCCCGTCGACATCTCCTTCCGGCTCGGCCCCCGCATCAACGCCAGCGGCCGCCTCGCCGACGCCTCGCTCTCCGTCGAGCTCATCCTCAGCCAGGATGCGCAGTTCTGTCGTGAGGCCGCCCGCCAGCTCGATGGGTTCAACCGCGAACGCCAGGACATCGAGCGCCGCATCACCGAGGATGCCGAACGCCAGGTCGAGGAAGGCTACACCGGCGACCACGGCATCGTGCTCTTCGACGACAACTGGCACCCCGGCGTCGTCGGCATCGTGGCCAGCCGCGTGTCGCGCAAGTTCAACCGCCCCTGCATCGTCCTCGGCCGCGAGGGCGAGATGGCCAAGGGCTCCGGCCGCAGCGTCTTCGGCATCAACCTTGTGGAGGCGCTGGGCGACTGCAACGAGCTGTTGAGCAACTGGGGCGGCCACCCGATGGCCGTGGGCATCTCGCTCGACCGGACCCGCGTCGAGGCGTTCCGCGGACGCTTCAACGCGGCCGTCGCGCAGCGCCTCGCCGGCCACGATCTCGCTCGCACCGTCGACATCTCTGCGTGGGTCGACCTTGAGTCCGTCGACGAGCACCTCATGGGCGAACTCGCGCTCCTGCATCCGTTCGGTCAGGGCAACGCGCGGCCGGTGTTCGCGGTGTCCGGCGTTTCGTTCGCCAAGCGCCCGGAGGTTTTCAAGGACGTGCATTTCCGCTTCCAACTCGACGACTCCCACGGCCGCCGCCTCTTCGGCGTGGCGTGGAAGATGGCCGACCGCCTGCCGCCCGCCGGTCGTCGGATCGACCTGGCGTTCGAACTCGTCTGGAACCACTTCAACGGCCGCAAGCTCCTCCAACTCGAGTTGCTCGACTGGCGTCTGTCAAAGTGAGCGCGCAGAGCCCAGTGATCGGAGCGCCGACGCGACCTGCGGTTTCCATCCGGCAGTGGGGCTGGGCTGCGGTGCTGGCGGCGACAGTGGTCCTCGCCTCGGGCAACAACCCCCAGGTGCCGGTGCCGAGTTTCGTGGGGCTCGACAAGGTCGCCCACTTCGGGGTGTTTGGCCTGCTGGCCACCTTGGTGCTGCGGACCGCGAGCATCTGGCGGCGCCGCTGGCGGGCGTTCCTCGCGATTGGAGTCGTGTCGCTCTTCGGCGCCACCGACGAGTGGCACCAGAGCTTCACGCCCGGGCGCTCGGTGGAGTTTGCCGACTGGATCGCCGACACCGCGGGCGCGACGTTGGCCGTCGCGCTCTATCTCCGCTGGGCGTGGTACCGAAAGCTGCTCGAGACGCCGCTGCGCCTCCGTCGCCGGAAAACGGTGGCAACTCCGGCCGCCGCCCCCGAGCCGGTGCTGGAGCGGCGCTGAGATCTCGTCACGGCACGGTTGCGTCGGTGGACAGGTAGGGCCGGTCTGCGACCGGCCACGCTGAACGTGAGCCGCAGGAGGCGGCGTGAACCCAAGGGTCCAGTCAAAGACTGGACCTACGGGTCGAGCACTCCGATCGTCCTCGCGCCGGCCGGAGACGAGGCCCTCACCATTCGCCGGTGTCTGTCTTTTCGAGACTGAGGGCGAAGGCGACGAGGAGCTTCACGCAGTTCTCCACGTCCTCGAGGTCGACAACCTCGCTGGGCGTGTGCATGTAGCGCAGCGGAATCGAGACGAGGCCGGTGGCGACGCCGCCGCGCCCCATCTGGATGGCGCGGGCGTCGGTGCCGGTGGGCCGCGGGTCGGCCTCGAACTGGTGGGGGATCTTCGTGGCCTTGGCGGCGGCGACGAGCTTCTGGTAGACGATGGGGTTAATGTTGGCGCCGCGGCAGATAATCGGCCCGCCGCCGCGCTTGGTCTCGCCGAACTTGCGGTTGTCGCAGTCCGGGTGGTCGGTGGCGTGGCCCACGTCGATGGCGACGGCGAGGTGCGGGTTCACCGAGTACGCGGCGACGGTGGCGCCCCGCACGCCGATCTCCTCCTGGGCCGTCGCGACGGCGACGACGCGGGCGGCGAGCTTCTTTTTCTGCGGCGCGAGGCGGCGCAGCGTTTCGCCCACGATGTAGGCGCCGACCTTGTCGTCGAACGCGCGGGCGGTGCCGACGGTGCCGTGGATGAGCTCGAACTCGTGGTCGTAGGTGGCGGCGTCGCCGATCGCGACGCGCTCCAGCGCCTCCTCCTTCGAGCGGGCGCCGATATCGATCCAGATCTCGTGGATCTCGGGCACCTTCTTGCGGTCGGCCTCGTCCATGAGGTGCACGGCGCGCTTGCCGGTGACGCCCTTCACGGGGCCGTTGGCCGTCTGGATGATCACGCGGCGGCCGGAGATGACCGTGCGGTCGTGCCCGCCGATGGTGTCGAAGTAGATGAAGCCGTCCTTGTTGACGTAGGTGATGAGCAGCCCGAGCTCGTCGATGTGGCCCGCGAGCATGAGCACGGGCGAGCCGTCGGGATTGAGTGTGGCGATGCGGTTGCCCACGCGGTCTTTCGCGTAGGAGTCGGCGGCGGGTTGCACGTGGCGGTCGAAGACGGCCTGGGCGGCGGCTTCGTAGCCGGACGGCGAATGCGCGGCGAGCAGTTCGGTGAGGAAGGTGGGCGGGACGAATTCCTTTTTCGGCATGGGCGCAGCAAAGCGGGCGGAGTGCGGCGATTCAAAGGCGAAACGCGGAAGGCGGGCGTGACCCGCGGAGCGCCGTCATACGGCCATGGTGGCGCAGCAGCGGCGGAAGTGGTGGCCGTAGATGGCGAGCGTAACGGCAAGTTGGAACGACGCCGGGCGGCGCAGGCATGTCCACGCGAGGAGGTGCCAGTACTGGAAGCGTTCGCGGCCGATGATACCGAGGCGGACGCTCGACTGCGCGAAGGCCCACCAATGCACCGGGCGGACCATGAGCGTGAGCTTCGGCTGCTTGAACTCCCGCAGGAACGTGCGCACGCGCCGGTAGTACGGCCGCGGCGCGTAGATCGACTCCATGAGCCGACGGTAGCCCGCGCGGAGCTCGTCGACATTCATGCGCGGGATGAAGTTGGTGGTGCCGTCGACGTTGTCACCGCTCGAGCGACCGAGGAGCCGGCCTTCGCGGGCGAGGCGGGCGTGGAGCTTGGTGTCGGGCAGGGCGTTGAGCAGGCCGACCATGGCAGTGACGATGCCGCTTTGCTGGATGAACTCCAACTGCCGGCGGAAGATCGTGGTCGTGTCGCTGTCGAACCCGACGATGAACCCGCCCTGCACCTGCAGCCCGGCGCGCTGGAGACGCTTCACGTCGGCGACGAGATCGCGCCCGCGGTTCTGGACCTTGTGGCACTCGGCGAGGCTGGCGTCGTCGGGGGTCTCGATGCCGATGAAGACGGTGTCGAAGCCGGCGGCGACGAGCTGGCGCATGAGCGGCTCGTCGTCGGCCAGGTTGATCGAGGCCTCGGTGTAGAAGGTGAGCTTGTGGCGGTGGGCGCGCTGCCACTCGATCAGGCGCGGGAGCAGCTCGGTGCGCAGGGTGCGCTTGTTGCCGATGAAGTTGTCGTCGACGAAGAACACCTGGCCGCGCCAGCCGTGGGCGACGAGGGCGTCGAGCTCGGCGAGCACCTGCGCCGGGGCCTTGGTGCGCGGGCGGTGTCCGAATTTGGCGGTGACATCGCAGAACTCGCAGTCGAACGGGCAACCGCGCGAGTACTGCACGCTCATCGAGGCGTAGCGACGGAGGTCGGCGAGATGCCAGAGCGGCACGGGCGCGGCGCTCATCTCCGGAAACTCCGCGGTGCGGTAGAGCGGCTGCGGCGTGCCGGCGGCGAGGTCGCGCAGGAACGGCGGCAGCGTGAGCTCGGCCTCGTTGAGGACAAAGTGGTCGACCCCGGGGAATTGCGCGTGGTCGCTGGTGAAGAGCGGGCCGCCGGCGACGATGCGTTTCCCAGCCGCGCGGCAACGCTCGACGAGCTCCACGACCGAGGCGCGTTGCGCGATCATGGCGCTGAGGAAGACGACATCGGCCCAGCGCAGGTCGCGCTCGGTGAGCGGGCGGATGTTGGTGTCGACGAGCCGTTTCTCCCATTCCGGCGGGAGCAACGCGGCGACCGTGAGCAGCCCGAGCGGCGGAAATGCGGCCTTCTTTCGGATGAACTTGAGGGCGTGTTTGAAGCTCCAGAAGGTTTCCGGGAACTCCGGGTAGAGAAGGAGAACGTTCATCGCAGCGAAGGCACGCTATGCCGAAGCGGGGAAAGCGCAGAGGTGCGCTTCGTAATCGCGCGGCGGCCATCCGATCGTCGGTCTCGGCAGGAACCGGTAGCGTCCCGCACAACCGGCTTGCGCCGGGGCGGCGGGGTCGTGCCAATGGCGGCGTGTTCATCCTTTATCCTGCCATCGACCTCAAGGGCGGCCGTTGTGTGCGGCTGACGCAGGGCCGCGCCGACGCGGCCACGATCTACCGCGACAACCCCGCCGAAGTGGCCGGCGAGTTCGCCGCCGCCGGGGCGGCGTGGATCCATGTGGTCGACCTCGACGGCGCCTTCACCGGTGCGCCGCAGAACGCCGCCGCTGTGGCCTCGATCGCGAAGGTCGCGCCGCGTTTGCAGTTGGGCGGCGGCATGCGCACCCGCGAAGCCGTGGCCGCGGCGCTGGCCGCCGGCGTGAGCCGCGTGGTGATCGGCACCAAGGCATGGGAGGACGAGTCGTTTCTGCGCGATGTCGTGCAGGCGCACGGCGACAAGATTGCGGTCGGCATCGACGCCCGCGACGGCTTCGTGACCATCAAAGGCTGGGTCGAGAAGACCGCGACCCGCGCCGTCGAGCTCGCCAAGAAGGCCGAGGCGCTCGGCGTGCGTACGATCATCTACACCGACATCGCGACCGACGGCATGCTCACCGGCCCGAACTACGCCGCGCTCACCGAATTGCTCGGCGCGGTGCGTTGCCAGGTGATCGCGTCCGGCGGCGTCTCGAAACTTGAGGACATCACCACGCTCGCCGCGCTGGCGAAACAGCACGCCCATCTCGATGGCGTCATCGTCGGCAAGGCGATCTACGAGGGCCGCGTAAACGTGGCCGAGGCGCTCAAGGCGGTGCGCTGAGCGGCGGTGCGTTACGGGCCGGGCGCCGGGTTGCGCTCCTGCATGAGCGAACGCAGGAGCGCCGGATCACGACCGGCGTATTGGACGGCCAGCACCCAGACCTGTTCCTGCTCGGCCACGAAGAAGACGAGGTAGGGAAAGCGCTCGAGTTTTGCGGCCCGTACGGAGTCGAAACGGATCGGCTGGCTCAACGGCCATGCCGCGCCCCGTTCGACCACGGCGAAAAACTCGGCGGCGAAACGCTGCCCGAGTCCGGTCGTCCGAATCTCGTACCATGCCGAGGCGGCGCGAATACCCCGCTCGACCTGCGGATGGAAGATGAGCTTCCGCGACGTTTGTTACCCGAGACGTGCCTTCAACTGATCGAGCGAAAGACCGATCGCGGGATTCGCCTTCATCTCGCAGTAGCGGCGTTGCACTTCCTCGACTACGCCGGCTTGCAGCGGCACTTCCGCGGCGTCCAACGATTGCCAGAGCGCGTCGATCAACTGCAGCTTCGCCTCCGGCGGAAGGCGGACAAGTTCTTGGACAAGCGCGGTGGTCATGGCGTGAACATGGCGGGTGCTGTGGCCGTGGCGACCTTCCGGGCAGCGCTCACCGCGCCGGGATCTTCTCGGCCAGTTCCTCGAGCGGGTAGGTGACGATCTCGGCGAGCGTGGGGTGGTACCAGTGGGCGCGGAGCAGATCGTGCACGGTGGCGCGCATCTGCACGGCGACGCTGAAGATATGGATGAGTTCGCCGGCATCCTTGCCCACGATCTCGGCGCCGGCGACGCGGCCGGTGGTCCGGTCGGCGTAGACTTTCACGTAGCCGTACTTCGCCTCCATCAGGATCGACTTGCCGTGGTCGTCGAACGGATAGCTGGCGGAGGCGAGCTCCGCCTCCTCCCGTCCGACAGAGGCGACCTGCGGGTCGGTGAAGACAACTTGCACGAGCCCGGAATAGTCGACGGGGCGCAGCCCGGGGCGGCCGAAGGCGTGGCGTGCGGCGAGCTCACCTTGGGCGACAGCGGTATGCACGATCTCGAACGGTCCCGTGCAATCGCCGCCGGCGTAGATGTGCGGTTGCGCGGTCTGCTGCCATTCGTTGACCGGAATGCGGCCCCCGGGCCCGGCGTGCAGGCCCGCGGCGGTGAGGTTGAGGGAGTCGGTGTCGGGCTCGCGGCCGAGGGCGTTGAGGAGGTGCGGCGCGCGGCGCACGATGCGGCGCTCGCCCTGGAGAAACTCGACCTCGAAGCCGTCGGCGGTGCGCCGCACCTCCTGAAGCTTCGTGCCGGTGAAGAGTTCGATCGCTTCGTCGCCGAAGGCGCGCTCGACGACGGTGGACGCCTCGGGCGAAAACTCCTTGAGGACGCGCGGCGAGCGCTGGATCTGCGTCACCTGCGAACCGAGACGCCGGAGCAGTTGCGCGAGTTCGCAGGCCACCACGCCGCCGCCGAGCACGATCACGCTGGTGGGGAGTGTGTCGAGTTCGAGGACGTCGTCGCTTGTCCAAGGTTTGGACTCGCGGAGTCCAGGCACGGCGGGCCAACTCACCCGTGAGCCGGTGGCGATCATGATGCGGTCCGCGGTGAGCGTCTCGCCGGTGGCGAGGGCCACCGTGTGCGGGTCGACGAAGCGCGCAGCCGAGCGGTACACGGCGTACTTCCCGGAGGTCATCGCCTTCTCGCGGTAGGCGGCGAACTCACCGATGACGGCGAGCTTGCGGGCGTGGAGCGCGGGCATGTCGGCTCGGGCGCCGTCGATCGCGAGGCCGAACTTTCTCGCGTTCTGCGCGAGGTGGAGCACCTCGGCGCTGTAGAGGAGCGTCTTCGAGGGCATGCAGCCGCGCAGGATGCACAGTCCGCCGAGCGCGGGGGCGCCATCGACGATGGCGACACGGTCGGCGAAGTCGCGGGCGACGCGGGCGGCGTTGAAGCCGGCGCTGCCGCCGCCGAGGACGAGAAAGTCGTAGTGAGGCATGCGAGTCTGCGCGGAGGATGCGCGCACGACGGAGCAAGGCAACCGGCGCGTTCAACGGCGCAGGTTGCGGTAGAACGCGAGGAGCTTCTCGGCGGTGCGCGCCCAGTCGAACTCGCGGCGCGCAAGGTCCTGGGCGGCGTGGCCGACCGTGGCGAGACCATCCGGGCCCAGAGCGAGCGCCTGGCGCAGGGCCGGCCCGAAGTCCCGCCAGGGGACGCACCAGCCGGCGCCGTCCGGTTGCAGGCGGCTCCACGGGGCATCGTCGGTCACGAGCGCGGGAAGACCGGCGGCGAGCGCGGTCGCTACTCTCGCGAGCGGGGCGGACTCGCGGGCGACGCCGAGCAGGAGGCGGGCGATGGCGAACGGCGGCGGCGCCTCATCGGCCGCGACCGCGAGCACGC
>JAEXPL010000243.1 GCA_023446865.1 Verrucomicrobiota bacterium
GCCCCCCCCGCGGGGCCCCCCGCGGCTCGGCGTTCTGCCGTACGGCAGAATCGCCCTACCTCCAGACCTCGGGACTTGAGTCATCCGTCGCAGGGCTTTGCGTCCAAGAGGCTGAACTTCCCTCGACCTCCTCTGTGCTGGCCGTAAGCATCCCTTCCGCCATGAAGTCCGCCCGCCGCCGCATCTGGCTGCCCTGGCTGCTCCTGCTCGTGCCGACGCTCCTGATCGGCGCGGTGGCGCTGCGGCTGTTGTGGCTGGAACAGCGGCGCATCGACGATGCGGATGCGGAGGCCAACGCCCGTGCGGTCGCGGCCCTGCGCGACCGGGCCCAGGTCGCGGCCGACAACATCGAACTGCTGGTGGCCGAGATCCGCGACGGATTGCTGCGTGAACTGGCGGAGACGTCGCCGGAGAATCTGGAGCCGTTGCTGGCGAACTGGCCGCGGACCAACCCGCTGGTGGCGCAGCCCTTCCTCTGGCGGCCCGATGGGGCAAAGCTGGAATGGCCGTTGCCTGATACCGCCGATCACCGCGCTTTCATTATTCGACATGGGGAGCTCTTCAGCGCACCAACCGCCGGAGGCCCTGTTGCGGCGGCAGCGCTCATCGAGGCGGGGACCAACCGACGGGCTATTGATCCGAAATTCCGGGCGACTGAGCCTGGCTGGGTTGCTCAGCAAGGTATCGTTTCCTCTTCAGACATTGCTGCGCCGGGGGCTCAAAAAGAGGAGCGGCAGTCGGCGATTTTGGGCGAACAGCTAAACGCCGAGCCCGCCCAGCAACAGGCGCCGGCTGCGCCGTCGGCCCAGCAGGCGGATCCTGAGGCATTTGTGGTCCAGACCGACCAGCGGCTCTGGGGCAATGCGGCCAACGCCGAGGTCGCCCAAAACCGGTTACTGCGTCGCGACGTGCAGCAGCAGACGAAGTCCTCGGCGGAACGGGCGCGCAGCAGTTCCTATTCGAAGGCGAAGAGCAGCAGCTCCGTGGCGAAGGACGGCGCGGACGATGAGGCGACGGAGAAGAAGTTCAGTTTCAAGTCGGCCGCGGCCGCGAAGGAGGCGGAGCAGCGCCGCGCCGCGGAGGAGGCGCAGGCGCTTGAACAGGAGAAGCGGAAAGCCGAGGCTGAGCAGGCCTACGCCGAGCGGGCGAGGGAGACGCGGATCGCCGCCGACCAGTCCACGCGCCGCGCCGCCGCGATGGAGGCGGAGAGCGAACGTTTGCGCCGCGAGGCGGATCGTCTCGCCGTGGTGGCGGCAGTGCCGGAGAGCCAGCCGGCGCCGGCGGCTGCAGCCGTGGCCCGCGTGCCCACGGCACCAAGCCCGGGCAATTCGCTCACGTCCACGGTGGAGCCACCGCGGGCGCCGTGGGGCGAACCGCTGAGCGGGTGGCTGCGGCGCTCGGCCGGCGAGGCGGTCTATTTTCTCGGTTGGTGGCAGCCGGCTGGTGGCGGCGCGGTGCGGGGCGTGGAGCTGAACCTTCCGGCGGTGCTCGAACGCGTGCAGGCGCTGGTGCCGGGTGGCACGCCCGAGGGCGGACGCTTCGCCCTGCGGGGGCCCGGCGAGTCGCTCGACGACGCGACCGTCCGCCTTCCGCTCGACACGACTCTTCCCGGCTGGACGCTGGTGGCGCGGAACGGACCCATGCGGAAGTTCTCCTCGCTTGAGAGCGACGGGGGCTTCTTCGCTGTCGCCGCGTTGCTGGTCGTCGCGTTCGTGGCGGCGATCCTCGCCGGCGGTGCGATGTTCTTCCGTCAGGCCGCGGCCGCCTCGCGCGAAGCCGCGTTGAAGACCTCGTTCGTGTCGAACGTCTCCCACGAGATGAAGACGCCGCTGACCACGATCCGCATGTACGCCGAGATGCTGGCCGACGAGCGCGTCGACGACCCCGCGAAGCGTACCCGCTATTTCGCCACGATCGGGCGCGAGACCGCGCGGCTCACCCGGCTCGTCAACAACGCCCTCGACTTCGGCCGGCTCGAGGCGGGCCGCAAGGAGTACCGGCCCGAGTCGGTCGCGCTCGGCCCCTGGCTGGCGCGGCTGGTCGAAGCCCACGCGCCGCGGGCGGCCGAGGCCGGAGTCCGGATTGCGGTGACGGAGCCGCCCGCCGGGGCGACGGTCCGCTGCGATCCCGACTCGCTCGACCAGATGGCGCTGAACCTGGTCGACAACGCCCTGAAGTACGCCGCCGGCGGCGGCGTGCTCGATCTCGCGGTCGAGCGTCAGGGTTGCGGCTGGGCGTTGGTGGTGGCCGACCGCGGCCCCGGCGTACCGGCGGCGCACCGCGAGCGGATTTTCGATCGGTTCCATCGCGTGGACGACTCGCTCACCGCGACGAAGCAGGGCGCGGGGCTCGGCCTCACGATCGCGCGGCGGCTCGCGCGCGACCAGGGCGGCGATCTTGTCTGCCGCGCGCGGGAGGGCGGCGGCGCCGCCTTTGTGCTCACGCTGCCCGCAGTGAGCGGCCGCGCCGCGCCGCAGAAGGAGGCGCCGTGAACAGGCAACGGAACTCTCGGTCGGGGCCGCTGGCCGCCGTCGAGGGGGATCGGTTGGCCGCGCCGGCGACCGCGTTGGGGGCAACGCGGTCCACCCGCAGGCGGGCTTCGCTTGCTGCGGCCTGCTCGCTACCCGCTACTCGCTCCACGCTCCTTTGTTCATGAAAGCCCGCATCCTCATCGCCGAAGACGACAACGACATCCGCCAGGGCCTCTGCGACCTGCTCGAGGGCGAGGGCTACGCCGTGGTCCCCGCGGCCGACGGCCTCCAGGCGCTCAAGCTCGCCGCGCAGGAGAAGGTCGATCTCTACGTGCTCGATGTGATGATGCCCGGGAAGAACGGTTACGACGTGTGCCGCGACCTGCGCCGCCGCGACCAGCGCACGCCGGTGCTCTTCCTCACCGCCAAGGGTGAGGAGATCGACAAGGTCGTGGGGCTCGAGCTCGGCGCCGACGACTATGTGACCAAGCCGTTCGGCGTGCACGAACTGCTCGCGCGGATCGGCGCGCTGCTGCGGCGGGCGAAACGCGGGGCCGCGGAGGCGGAGACTTCGACCTTCGGCGACACGCTGAGGTTCGGCGAGGCGGTGGTGAACCGGAAGACGTTCACGGTGAAGCTGCGGGGCGTGGAGTCGCCGCTCACGCCGCGCGAGATGAAGCTGCTGGAGGCCTTCGCCGCGAAACCCGGCGAGGCGCTCACGCGCGACCAGCTGCTCAACGCCGCCTGGGGCATCGAGTATCTGGGGACGACCCGCACGCTCGACCAGCATGTCGCGCAGCTGCGTAAGAAGGTCGAGGCCGACCCCGAGGAGCCGCGCGTGCTGGTGACCGTGCACGGCGTGGGCTACCGGTTCGTGCGGTGAGGGCGGGGCCGCTGCTCTGAAACGCCCGTTCGCATCGGCTTGATCGGCACTGGCGTTGATGCCGCCGGCTCGGGGTTGCGGCGGGTTAGGAGAAAACCCCCGACCC
>JAEXPL010000271.1 GCA_023446865.1 Verrucomicrobiota bacterium
GCCGGCGGCACCGCGCCCGACATCGCCGGCAAGGGCGTCGCGAATCCCTGCGCCCAGATCCTCTCCGCCGCGCTCATGCTGCGCTACAGCTTCGGCCAGGACGCGCTCGCCACGAAGATCGAGGCCGCGGTCCGCAAGACCGTCACCGTCGATGGCGTGCGCACCGGCGACATCGCCTTCGGCAAGACCCCGGTCGGCACCAAGGCCATGGCCGACGCGATCATCCGCAACCTCGGCTGATCACATCCGCAGTCCAACCGTCTTTCCTTCGCGAAACCCGGTCCCCGGACCGGGTTTCTTCGTTTCCGCGGCTCAAGATGCCGCCGTCGGTCCCGGCGCGGAGTCCAGCGCGCGCCGCAGCGCGGTGAGCAACTCCTCCGCCGCCCAGGGCTTGGAAAGCACTTCGCGCACGCCGAGCGCAGCCAACTGCTGGGCCTTCTCCTCGTACTCGAGACCGCTGGTCGCGACCACGGGAAGGCCCGGGTTGATCGCCCGCAGCGCGCGCGTGAGCGCCAGACCGTCCATCACCGGCATCATCACATCGGTCAGCACCAGCCGCAGGGACTCGCCGCGCGGCAACACCAGCGCCAGCGCCTCCTGCCCGTTGGCGGCGGTCAACACGCGATAGCCGGCCTTCGCCAACACCCGCCGCGCCGTCTCCCGGATCGTGGCCTCGTCGTCGACGACCAGGATCAGTTCGCCACGGCCGCCCGCCACGGGCGCGGCGGCCACCGCGCCGGCCTCGGCCTCCGGCGCGCGCGCCGGCAGATACACGCTGAAACGCGTGCCGTGTCCAAGCTCGCTGTACACCCCGACGTGGCCGCCATGGCCGCGCACGATGCCCAGCACCGTCGAAAGCCCGAGGCCCGTCCCCTTGCCCTGCTCCTTCGTGGTGAAGAACGGCTCGAAGATTCGCGCCACCGTCTCGGGCGCCATCCCGACGCCCGTGTCCTTGACCCCCAGCACCACGTAGGGCCCCGGCTTGAGCTCCTCGACGACCCGCGGCTCGTCGGCCCGCTGCTCGTGGTTGCGCGCGTCGATGACGAGCTGCCCGCCATCGGGCATGGCGTCGCGGGCGTTCACGCACAGGTTCATCAACACCTGGTGGATCTGGGTCGAGTTCGCCTCGATCGCCCGGAGGTCCTGCGCCACCTCGACCTGCAACGTGATGTTCTTCGGGAACGTCTCGCGGATGATCCCCGCCATCTCGCGGATGAGATGCCGCGGCTGGATGACGATGCGTTCGCCCTCCGCCCCGCGGCTGAAGGTCAGCAGCTGCCGGATGACTTCCGCCCCGCGGCGCGCGCTCTGCTCGATCATCCCCACCAGTTCGAGATGCCGCGCCTCCAGCTCCTCGCCCTTCAGCACCCCGGCGGCCATCAGCACCGGCGTGAGGATGTTGTTGAGGTCGTGGGCCACGCCGCCGGCCAACGCCCCCACCGCTTCCAGCCGTTGCGTGCGCAGGAACTGCGCCTCGATTCGCTTCTGCTCGGTCACGTCCTCCGCGACACCCACGACCCGCACGACCTGCCCCGCCTCGTTCCGCACCGGATAGGCCCGGTCGTGCACCCAGCGAATCCCGCCATCGGGCCGCACCACCCGGTAGGTCTCCGCGTAGGTGCCCAAACGCTCGCGCGTCGTCGCGGCGGTCGCGACCCGCTCGCGATCGTCCGGATGGATCGCCGCCAGCCACAAGGAGGGCTCGGCCAGCAACCGCTCGCCCGCGACGCCCCAGACCTTCTGGTACGCCGGGCTCACGTAGAGGATCCGGCCGCTGGCCGGGTCGGAGATCCAGAAGACCTCGTTGATCGTCTCCGCCAGCTCGCGGAAGCGCGCCTCGCTCTCGCGCAGGGCCGCGGTCGCCTCCACCAACTCGGTCACATCCTGGAAGGAGCCGCGCACCCTCACCACGCGCCCCTCCTCGAACACCGGATGCCCGATCGTGCGCACCCACTTGTGGTTGCCCTTCGCGGTGACCAGCTCGAGCTGCAGGTCGTACGCCTGCCCCTGGGTCACCGCCGCCTCGAGCGCGGCGCGGATGCTCGCCTGGGATGGTCCGGTGTAGAAACTGAGCCCGAGCGCGACCGAGGCCGGGGTCGCTGCATCCAGGTCGTGAATTCGCGCCACCTCGTCCGTCCAGAACCCCTCGCCCGTCGCCGCGTCGAAGCTCCAGCCGCCCACCTTCGCGATCGCGCCCGTCTCCTTCAGCACCGTCTCGTGCAATCGCCACTGCTCGCGGGCATGTTTCTGCTCGGTGATGTCATGCGCAAAGACGAGCGCTCCGTCGTGTCCCTCCACGCGGAAGGGCACCGCCGCCACCTCCGCCTCCGCCACACCTCCGTCGAGTCGCAGGATATGCTCCTCCACCAACGGCACCGCGGCCCGCTCCTCGTTGAGCCGGCGGATCCGCTCCAACACCCGCGCCCGGTCGGCCGGGTGGAAACGCTCCAGCACCGGTTGCCCGAGCAACTGCTCCGTCCGGCTCGCCCCGAAGAGCCGGAGCGCCGCGGTGTTGAGATACGCGAACTGCCCCGCCGCCTGCATGAAGATTCCCACCGGCGCCGACTCCACCGCCAGGCGGAACCATTCCTCGCTGCGCCGCAGCTTCGTTTCCACCGCCTTCCGCTCCTCGATGCTCCGCGACACGCCGACGATCTCGAGACCGCCCCGTGCGCTGCGCACCAGAGTCGTGACCACCTCGACCCACACCCAGGTACCGTCCTTCCGCCGCTGCCGGATCTCGTGGCGCTGCGTCGTCGCCGCCGGATCGCCCCTCTCAAACGCCTCGAGGCGTTGGGGCAGCTCCACCCGGATCATCTCGGCCGACTTCGGGT
>JAEXPL010000279.1 GCA_023446865.1 Verrucomicrobiota bacterium
CCGCCTTCGTCGACAACGAGGTCGGCCACCTCGTCGAGGACTTCATCATGCAGGGCGGCGTCGCCACCGACTTCATCAAGTGGCGCGAGGACGACGGCATCGGCCGCACCATCCGCAACGGCCTCAATTTCACCGAGCGCGGCTTCGGCGTGCGCGGCGCCGTGGGCGTCTCCGACCGCGGCAACACCGCCGCCTCGCAGATCAAGCCCGGCGACTTCGACTGGCAGCACATCTTCGGCAAGCTCGGCGTGCGCTGGCTGCACACCGGCGGCATCTTCGCCGCGCTCTCCGCCACCACCGCCGAGACCGTCATCGAGGCCGTCAAGGCCGCCAAGCAGCATGGCACCATCGTCTCCTACGACCTCAACTACCGCCCCTCGCTCTGGAAATCCATCGGCGGCCTCAAGAAGGCCCAGGAGGTCAACCGCGAGATCGCCAAGTACGTCGACGTCATGATCGGCAACGAAGAGGACTTCACCGCCTCCCTCGGCTTCGAGGTCAAGGGCGTGGACCACAACATCTCTGCGATCGAGACCGACGCCTTCAAGGCCATGATCGAGACCGCCGTGAAGGAGTACCCGAACTTCAAGGTCGCCGCGACCACCCTGCGCCGCGTCATCACCGCGACCAAGAACGACTGGTCCGCGATCCTCTGGCACGACGGCAAGTTCCACGAGAGCCGCAAGTATCCGGAGCTCGAGATCCTCGACCGCGTCGGCGGCGGCGACAGCTTCGCCTCCGGCGTGCAGTTCGGCTTCATGCAGTTCAACGACGCGCAGAAGGCCGTCGAGTACGGCGCCGCCCACGGCGCGCTCGCCTCGACCACCCCCGGCGACACCTCCATGGCCACCCGCAAGGAAGTCGAAAAGCTCTTCTCCGGTGGCGGCGCCCGCGTGCAGCGCTGAACGGAATGGCTTGCCCGCACCGGGGCCGGAGCTGCCGGCCCGATAAGTCGCATAAGTCCGGTAGGTCGTATAGGACCTATCGGGACCATTCGGACTCCCGCCTATTCCGCCCGCTCCTTCGCCTCAGGCGCAAACGCCTCGCTGTTCTCCAACAACCGGGCCTGCCACGGGAGCAGAATCTCGCCGAGCTTCTCCGGCTCACGCGCCAGCAGGGCGAGCTGCGCCCGGCTCGCGATCAGTGTCGGGTCGAGGTTGAGGCGCTTGGCCTCGCGGTCGCGCGCCTCGCGGATCCGCTCCTGCCGCTCGAGTTCGCGGGCACTGAGCGGGGCGCGGTCGCCGCCGTTGCTGCGACGCCGCGGCAACGACGCCGGATCGCGGTCGAGTCCGGCGCGCAGGGCCCGCTCGAAGCTGTCGCGGATGCGCTCGCGCTTGCCGAGATGCAGCCCGGCGAAGGCGTCGAGCGCCTCGCCGTGGTCGGCCGCGGCGGCGAGATGCAGGAGCATGTCGTTGCCGACCACCTTGAACGGCGGCGTGTCGATTCGTTCCGCCTGCTTCTCGCGCCAGTGCCAAAGATCATGGAGCACACACAGCCCGCGGCCCCGCAGGTGCTCGGATTTCCCGATGCGCCAGGAGTTCTCATCGGGCTTCGGGAAACCGGAGAGCGCGGCGCGGATCTGCCAGTCGCACTTCTGCCGCAGCCAGTCCACGCGGCCGTGCTGCTCGAGCTCGGCCAGGAGCAGATCCCGCAGGCGTGGCAGGAAGAGCACGTCCTTGGCGGCGTAGTTGAGAAGCTTGTCGGTGATCGGCCGCTTCGACCAGTTGGCCTTCTGGCCCTCCTTGGCCAACGCCACACCGAAATGGTCCTGCAACAGCGACGCCAGGCCGAAACGCGGGCGATTGAGCAACTGCGCCGCGAGCATCGTGTCGAACACCGAAGTCGCCACGAATCCGTACTCCTCGTACAGCAGGCGCAGATCATAGTCGCTGCCGTGCATGATGAGGTGCTTGCACCGGAGCCGTTCCCAGAGCGGATCGAGCGGCACGCCGGCCAGCAGGTCGAGCAGGAAGGTCTCCCCCGCGGCGTAGATCTGCATCAGGCAGACCCGCGTGCGGTAGCGGAAGAGGTTGTCGGCCTCGGTGTCGATCGAGACCTCGGGCGCGCGGTCGAGCGCGGCCAGCAGGGGCCCGAGCTGGCCGGGCAGGGAGACGAGGGAGAAGGATTCAGCGTGGGACACGGTCGGTAAGGGGGTGGGGCCATTCAGCGCGGCGGAGGCGGCGGTGTCGACCATGCGGTCAGGAAGGTGTCGACGAGCAACGGGAGGTCGGAGCTGTAGCCGCCCTCGAGCACCGCCCCGGCCAACAGGCCGGACTCGCTCACCCAGCGGCCCAGGCAGGCGAAGTCGGTCGCGGCGAACGTGAGCTGCGCCACCGGGTCGTGCTCGTAGGCGTCGAAGCCCGCGGAGACGAGCACCAGGTCGGGATGGAAGGCCAGCACCGCGTTCCACGACTGCCGCATCGCCTCCAGCAACGCCTCGCGCGGCGCCCGCGGCGCCACCGGGAAGTTGCGACAATTGCCCTCGGAGGCCAGCCCGGTGCCCGGGTAACAGGGATTCTGGTGCACCGAGACGTAGAGCGTGCCCTCGACGCCCGCGAGGATCTCCTCGGTGCCGTTGCCGTGGTGTGCGTCGAAATCCCACACCGCGACCCGCGCCACCCCGCGCCGCCGCGCCGCCAGCGCCGCCACCGCGACCTGGTTGAGGTAGCAGAACCCCATCGCGCGCTTGCGCGTGGCGTGATGGCCGGGCGGCCGCAGCAGCGAGAACGCCTTCCGGCCGGCAAGCGCGTGGTCGAGCACTGAGAGCGCCCCGCCCACCGACCGTAGCGCGTGCGCGGCGATGCCGTCGAAGTACGGAGTATCCGCGTCGAACTCCTCGGGCTTGCGCAACCGCGCCAGCAACGCCGGCTCGTGCGCGAGCAGGATCGCCTCCTCCGGCGCGTCGCCGGGAAGCTGCCACAACCACTCCGGATGGTTGGTCAGCAGCCGTTCGACGGTTTTGAGCACCCGGGCGGGCTGCTCGGGGCGCTCGGCGCTCCCGAACTCCGCGCACGCGGGATCGTGGATGACGATCATGTCGTCCCGAAAATCGGCCGCGCGCCGCCGGAGTAAACAGCGAAAATCGCCCGCCCGGCGGCGCCCGTCCGCTTCACTTCCGCTTCGCGCCCTTCGCCGGCTTGGCGGGCTTCACGGGAGCGGCGGTCGGCTTGGCCCGATGCGCGCGGAGCAGCTCCCGGCGCAACCAGTCGAGCGCGGCGTTGATCGCACGGGCGCGCACCGCCGCCGCCGTGCCGGGATATTCGAGACGCTTGCACCAGACCCCGTCCGGGGAGTGCAGGCCCACGAAGACCGTGCCGGCCGCCTTGTCGCCGCAGCAGGCGCCCGGGCCGGCGCAGCAGGTGAGGCTCAGGCCGTAGTCGGCCACGAAGTTCTCGCACACGCCGGTCGCCATCGCCACGGCTGTCTCTGCGCTGATCGCCCCGTGCTGGCTGAGCAACGCCTCGGGGATGTCGAGCATGATGACCTTGCCGGAGTTGCGGTAGCACACGATGCCGCCTTGGAAGAACTTCGAGGCCCCGGGCAGATCGGTGAAGACGCTGGCGAGCAGACCGCCGCTGCCGGATTCGGCCACGGCGAGAGTCTTGTCGTCCTGCCGCAGGAGGTCCGCCACGGCGTCGGCGAGCGAGTCGCCCCCGACGGTGAACACATCGTCGCCGAGCAGCGCCTGCGCCTCCGCGGCGAGTTTGCGCGCCGGCGCCTCGGCGGACCGGCCACTATGCCAACCGAACCGCACATCGACCGCCCACGCGTGGGCACAGTACGCCACGTCGACCCCCGGGTACTTCGCGATCAACGGCTGGAGACGCGTCTCCAGCGCGGACTCGCCGACGCCGGCGGTGCGCAGCTGGACATAGGGCTCGGTGCGACCGACGAGTTTGCGCCGCACCAACCGCGGCAACACCTCGTGCGCCCACATCGGCTCGAGTTCGTTCGGCGGCCCCGGCAGCATCACCAGCACCTTGCCGTCCTGCTCGAGCCACAGACCGGGCGCCGTGCCGAAGGGATTCTGCAACGCCTCCGCACCCTCGGGACGCCATGCCTGCTTGAGGTTGTTGTGCGTCATCTTGCGGCCGAGTTTGGCGAACCGGTCGGAAATGGCCTTCTCCACCTCGCGGTCGAAAACCAGCTTCCGCCCGAGCACTTCCGCGACGGCCTCGCGGGTACAGTCGTCGCTCGTCGGCCCAAGGCCGCCGGTGGTGATCACCACCGCCGAACGCGCCCAACTGCGGGCCAGCTGGGTCGCGATCGTCTCGGCGTCGTCCGGCAGGACGATATTGGCGGCGAGTTGCACCCCGCGCCGGGCCAGCTGGGCCCCGATGAAGGTCAGGTGGGCGTTGGCGGTCCGGCCCAGCAAGAGTTCGTCGCCGAGCGTGAGCAGTTCAAAACGTTTGGGCGCATTGAGCGCCGCGGGGGCGGTTTTTTTGGCCATAGGAGGCGGTCCGTCGACCGTAGGGCATTCCACGAAAAATGCCAGCCCCGCGACAGGGCGCGCAGTTCCCGACGTGGGTAGCCGCCCGGGTTGGGACCTCCAGCCGGGGGCAGACATCCATCGGTCCACCGTGCGCCAAGCCCATGCCGGCCGCCGCCAAACCGCAGCGCTCCCGGTTTTTCATGACGGGAGCATCCGCAACCTTGCCGTCCGGCCCCGACTCCCCATGCTCGGATGCGTGAACGTCGCGGGCATACCCTACCGCACGATCTGGCCTGAGCCCGATGGCGCCGCCATCGGCGTGATCGACCAGACCGGCCTGCCGCACCGTTTCGCGACCGTGCGGCTTGCGTCCCTGGCGGATGTCGCCCGCGCCATCCGCGAGATGCTGGTGCGGGGCGCCCCGCTCATCGGCGCCACCGCCGCCTACGGTCTCGCCCTCGGCCTCCGTACCAGTTCCTCCGATGCGGCGCTTGCGGCCGCCCACGCCGAGCTCCTCGCGACCCGCCCGACCGCGGTCAATCTCCGCTGGGCGCTCGAGCGTGTGCGAACCGCCGTCACGGCACTTCCTCCGGCGGAACGCGCCGCCGCGGCATGGGCGGAAGCCGGCCGCATCGCCGACGAGGACGTCGCCTGCAACCGGATGCTTGGCGAGCACGGTCTCGGCCTCCTTCTGCCGCTCGCACAGAAGCTGCCGACCGGCCAACCACTTCGCTTTCTCACCCACTGCAACGCCGGCTGGCTCGCCACCGTCGACCTCGGCACGGCGCTCGCGCCGATCTACCGCGCCCATGACCGCGGACTGCCGGTGCATGTCTGGGTGGATGAGACCCGGCCACGCAACCAGGGCGCCGCGCTCACCGCGTGGGAACTCGGGCAGCACGGCGTGCCGCACACCCTGATCGCCGACAATGCCGGCGGCCACCTCATGCAGCGCGGTCTGGTCGATGCCGTCATCGTCGGAGCCGACCGCATCGCGGCGAACGGCGACGTCGCCAACAAGATCGGCACCTACCTGAAGGCGCTGGCGGCCCGCGACTGCGGCGTGCCGTTCTACGTCGCCGCCCCCACCTCCACGATCGACCGGGCCTGCGCCGACGGCACGGCCATCGCCATCGAGGAACGCGACTCGCGCGAGGTCACGCATATCCGCGGGTCCGATGCAAACGGCCAGCTCGTCGAGGTCGGCCTCGCGCCAAATGGGACGAAAGCCGCCAACCCCGCCTTCGACATCACCCCGGCGCGGCTCGTCACCGCCTTGATCACCGAACAGGGAGCCGGCCCGGCGACCCCTGCCGGCCTGCGCGCGCTCGCCCGCGACCCCTCTTCCCCGCCCCAGAACGCAGCGAACACCCCGGAACCCGTCCCATGACCCTCGACTACTACCACGTCGACGCCTTCGCCGATCGCGTCTTCACAGGCAACCCGGCCGGCGTCGTCCCCCTGAAGCGTTGGCTGCCCGCCGCCGTCCTGCAGTCGCTCGCCATGGAAAACGGGCACTCGGAGACCGCGTTCTTCGTGCCTCGGGGGGCGAACTTCCACCTCCGCTGGTTCACGCCCAAGGTCGAGGTCGACCTCTGCGGTCATGCCACACTCGCCGCCGCGCACGTCCTGTGGACCCATCTCGCCCACAACGAGGACCCAATCCGTTTCGATACGCTTAGCGGCCCCGTGTCCGTCTCGCGGGAGAGCGGGCGCCTCATGCTCGACTTCCCGGCACGCCCCCCGCAGGTCTTCGAACCACCACCGGCGCTGGCGGAGGCGCTCGGGATCAAGCCCTTCCAAGTGTGGCGGACCGAGCACAATTTCCTCGCCGTCCTGCGCCGCGAGGAGGAGTTGCGTGCCCTCACGCCGGATTTCGGCAAACTCGCCACGCTGGACTGCTTCGGCGTGATTGCCACGGCACCGGGCAAGAGCGTCGACTTCGTCTCGCGCTTCTTCGCCCCGAAGGCGGGCATCAACGAGGACCCGGTGACCGGCAGCGCGCACTGCACGCTCACCCCCTACTGGTCGAAACGCCTCGGCAAACCGCGCCTCCGCGCCGAGCAGCTTTCCCCGCGTGGCGGCCGGCTGTGGTGCGAGGTGGAAGGCGACCGTGTGAAGATCGCCGGCCACGCTGTCACCTACATGCGGGGACAGATCGAGATCTAGCCGGGCACCGTCGACACGCTGCGGCGGCGTGCGGCGCAACGCGCGGTTCCCAGCGGCCCGGTTGGCACCGGCGGGCGGCTAGCCCGGATATTTCACACTCCGAGCGTGGAGCTTGGCAGAACCTCGTAGCGGAATTCGTGAGAATTTCGATGTCGACCCCGGACGAAAGCCTTACGGCTTCCGCTACTCCGTGAAATAGGCAGGCTAGGTCGGGCCGCCCACCCACCTGCCTTCGCCTGACAATTCATAGGGGTGGCACACTCCGGAATTCGTGGTGCGTTCTGCTCCATCTGCCCCGCCTGCGTCTCGACAGCGAGGGAGCCGATGCGCTCGCAGTCGTCGCGTACCCCTGCGGCCTCGCTGTTCATCTCCAGCCAAAGATCGACGAAGGCGATGTCCCTCGGCACCGTGAAGCCCGTTTTGCCCAAGCGCGGTTGCACCAACTCGGCCACGGAGTGCACCACCTGCGAGCGGTGCCGCTTCAACCACTCCGCCAGGGTCGCCCCGAGACACGAGCATCTTCTCGGAGGCCGAAGTCTCCGCCGAGACCTCCTCAAAAAGAAGCGGGGGGGGCCGGGGGGGGGGGGGCGCCCGCGAA
>JAEXPL010000369.1 GCA_023446865.1 Verrucomicrobiota bacterium
CTGGAGGACTGGCCGCAGTCGCGGGCGCAAGTGCGCGAAGAACGACACATCCGAGATTGCCGCAGCCCCACCTCATACTCGTCTGCGTATAGCGCGGAACCTGCACGCAGCGGGCTTGGTGTCCGAAGACGAAAAACCCCGGTACCTCGACCGGGGTTGGGGACACTGGCGGGAACGCAACGGGCGGCTCAGCGGGCGATGAGCTTGAGGAACTCCTCGTTGCTCTTCGTCTTGCTCAGGCGCGTGATCATCGTCTCCGAGGCTTCCTCGATGCGGGCGCTGACGAGCGCACGGCGGAAGAAGTGGATCGCCTCGAGTTCCTTGGCGGGGATGAGCAGTTCCTCGCGGCGGGTGCCGGAAGCGGCGACGTTGATCGCGGGCCAGATGCGCATCTCGGCGACCTTGCGGTCGAGGACCATCTCCATGTTGCCGGTACCCTTGAACTCCTGGAAGATGACTTCGTCCATGCGGCTGCCGGTCTCGATGAGCGCGGAGGCGAGGATCGTGAGGCTGCCGGCCTCCTCGGTGTTGCGCGCGGCGGCGAAGAGCTGGCGCGGCTTCTCGAGGGCGCGGGAGTCGACACCGCCGGACATCGTCTTGCCGCCGGTGCGGGCGTTGTTGTGCGCACGGGCCAGACGGGTGATCGAATCGAGGAGGATGAGCACGTGGCGGCCGGCCTCGACAAGGCGCTTGGCGCGTTCGATGCAAAGGTCGGCGACGCGGAGGTGGTTCTGGAGCGGCTCGTCGTTGGACGAGGCCCAGACCTCGGCGCCGGGCACGCTGCGGCGGAAATCGGTGACCTCCTCGGGGCGCTCGTCGACGAGGAGGATCATGACGTGCAGCTCGGGATGGTTCTCGAGGGCACCGAAGGCGATGTCGCGCAGGAGCGTGGTCTTGCCGGTGCGCGGCGGGGCGACGATGAGACCGCGGGTGCCCTTGCCCACGGGGCAGAACAGATCCATCGCGCGCACGGTCATGCGATGGTCCTTGGTCTCGAGCTTGATCTGCTTGTCGGGGGTGATGGTGGTGAGCTGCGTGAAGTCCGGCATCCGCAGGCGTTCCTCGACCGTCATGCCGTCGATCTTCTCGATGAAGCGGACCTTCGGGTTGGGGAAACGCGGGTCGGGGTTGGCGACGGCCTCGATGAAGCTGCCCTGCTTGAGCTTGAAGCGGCGGACGAGTTCCTTCGGGAGATAGGGGTCGGTGGGGCGGGTCTTGCCGCATTTCGCCGCGTCGAGGAGCGCGCCAGCCTTGTCGTTGGTGAGGTCGAGGATGCCCCGCACCCGAATCTCATTGGGCGCAAGGGTGCCGGGCTGCGGCGGTTGACCTTGGGCAGGCGGAACGGACGCGGCGGGAACGGTGGGCTGCTGCTGATTTTCCATGATACGAGAGGGCGAAGCGACCGTGGCTTGGGTCCGGCAAATCGAGGAGGCGCCTCGGGGACGTAGAACACGTCCAAAACGCACCACTGGAATCGCACACGTGAACGACCGGACGAGGTTGTCGGGTCTCCCGAGAGGGCGTGGGTGTCAGGCCTGTTCTCGGGCGCGGGAGCCAAGCCGTTGCCGGCTGCTTCGCCTCGGACCGTAGGGGTGCCGGGGACGCTGTCAATGCTTGGAATGCGGTGGTTTTGGCGGGCGCGGCGGCGCGAGGATGATCGGCCGCGGAAGGCGCTGGGGCGCCAGCGCGGAAAAACAGCATTGCGCCGCGCGAGTGGTGAAACTTTGATCACGCACGTCCGATGGCGCGGCCGTTGTCACCCCACGACGGTGGGCGGGGATCCGAGGGAACCCGGCCGGGACCCGTGCGCGCCTGCGCCGCCGGTTTCACTCTCCTCGAGTTGTTGGCGGTCGTCGCGATCATCGCGGTGCTGGCCGCGCTCGTCCTCGGGGCATCGGCTGGTGCGCGGGAGCGTTCGAGGCGCGCCCGCTGTTCGGCGGAGCTCGCGGTGTTGGCACAGGCGCTGGAGGCGTATCGGGCGCACGTCGGCGACTATCCGCGCACCGGGGCGGCGCCGAATCTTCCCTCCGGTATCTGTGCGACGGACGACGGGCCGGGGATCCTCTTCAACGCGCTGACCGGGCGCCGCGGCCCGAGCGCGGTGCTGCAGCCGATCGAGGGGCGCGTGCTCGTACCTCTCGCCTCCTGCGTGCTCGCGACCGGGGCGCTGCCGACGCCTGGCGACACCGCGCAGGCGGCTAATGCCTTCCTCGATCCCTGGGGTCGGCGTTACCTGTATTGGTACAAAACCGGCAGCCGGTGGACGGCGCCCGCGCCGGTGCTGCTCTCGGCCGGGCCGGACGGCGTGGCCGAACTCCCCGCCGAGCCAGCGCACTGGGATGGTTCGCCGCCCGCGGGCAACGGCGCCAACGCCGACAACATCGCCGCCACTGGCCCCGCCTCATGACCACCTGCGACCCGACGATCTCCGCCCACGCTCGCGCACACCGCGAGCGCGCGGGCCGGCGCGCCTTCACACTCGTCGAACTGCTCACCGTCATCGCCGTGCTCGGGATTCTCGCGGCAATTCTGGTGCCGGTAGTCGGTCGCGCTCAGGAAGCTGCCCGGCGCGCACGAGCGAAGACACAGTTCGCGCAATGGGCGATGGCCATCGAGGCGTTTCGCGCCGAGTACGGCTACTACCCGAACTTCTCCGTCACCACGACAGCGCCACTACCGACCGACTGCCGAATCAACGAAGTGCCGGGCCTGTTCGCACAAACGCTCGCGGGTCGTCGGGCCGACGGCGCGGCGCCGGACCTCCCACGAGCCATCGCGGCCAACCCCCGACGGATTCCGTTCCTGACGTTCACCGCCGACGAACTCGGAGGGGGAGTGAATCCGCCGGTCCGTGACGCGCTGGGCAACACCGACATCGTCCTGCTGGTCGACCGCGACGGCGACGGCCTGATCCCGGCGCCGAGCGTGTTGCCAACGGTGACCTCGTCCGAGACCGGTCGCACGCTCACACCGGAACCCATCGTTTTCCCGACCGGCGGGATCAGGGCGGGTGTTGTGTTCTACTCCGCGGGCAGCGGCACCTCGGCCGACTCGATCGTCTACAGTTGGCGATGAAAACGGCCCGAACACTCCCAACGCGGAGAACGGCTGCCGCCCGGTTGCGCACCGCAGGATTCACGCTCTTCGAGCTTCTGGCCGTCGTCGGGCTGATGGCGGCGGTGGCCGCCGTGGCGGTCGCCGGCTTTCGTGCTGGTAGAATGGGGGCGGAGCGTGATGCGGCGGTGGCCTTGCTCGCCTCCCGTGCGGCCGCCGCGCGCCATCTGGCGCCCTCGCGCGGCGAGGCGGCAAGGCTCATGTTCCATGCCGATCCAGCGGATCCTGAGCGCTACCTCCGATATGTCGTCGTGGCGGTTCCGGATGGTGCGGGGTGGCGCGCGCACGACGGCGGCACCTTTTTGCCCGGACGAAGCGTCGTGTTGCCTCCGGACGGGCCGGCTGCCAGCGGGCCCGGCGCGGTGCGACTCGCAGCCGACGACTGGAGCCGTCCATCAGGCGGTCTTCTCCGCTCGACGGCGCTGCGAACGTACGCGAGCAGCGGTGGTGGGCCCCCTGTGCTCGGGACAACGCTCTGGTGGGTCGTGCATTTTTCGCCGAACGGCGGCGCGCTGGGCGGCGACCTGGTCGTCGCCACCGGTCGGCGACAAGATGCGACGGTCCCGGTCACTGTCGTGTGCGAGGACCCGGAGGAGGTGGCCGGTCTCGCACTGTCGTCGTACGGCGTGCCGACCTTCCTGCGGAACCGGGCGGAGTTCTGAGCCATGACCCGCCCTGTGCCCAGCATCTCGCGCCCCCGCCGAGGGCTCTCGCTCATCGAAGTGCTGGTCGCAATCGCGATCTGCGCCGGTGCGGTGCTCGCCGGGCTCGCGCTCTTCGGGCCGGCAGTCGCCGCAACGCGCGAGGTGGCCGACCGCCGCACGGCCCAACGCCTGGCGGAACGTATCGACGGCGAGTTGGCGCGGGCGAGTTTCGGCGCGGTCACCTCGGCCACCGCCGGGAGCAACTCCCTCGTCCTCGTCGCGGATTCCGCCGGCACGCGCATCGTTCTTGCGGCCGATGCCGACAACGATCCCGTGGCGGGAACGCCGCCCGGAATCCCGGCCGCGCAACGGTACTTCCACATCACCGTGGCGCGCGCTCCGCGCCCGGAGGCGACGGCCGCATACGTCGTGCTGGAAGTCCGGGTGCGCTGGCCACACCTGCAACCACCGGATGGGGCAGCGGTCCCGGAGGCGCAGCGCATGGAGTTTCGGTTTCACACCGCGCTCGTCCGATGAAACGCGTGTCCCAGGACGTGCGGGCACGCGACTGCCGGAGCGGCTTCACGCTCATCGAGCTGCTTGCGGCGAGCGCCATCACGTTGGTGCTCGCCGGGATCATGGTGGTGTTGCTCGCCCACATGACGCGCGTCTGGGCTCGGGCGAGCGGCGGGTTGGTCGCCACGCAACAGGCGGAACAGGCGCTCGACCTGCTGGCGCGGGACCTCCAGACGGCGGTGCTGCGGCGCGACGGGCGTGTTTGGCTGGCGGCGACGGTGCAACCCGACCAGAGCGGCGCCGGTGACTGCGGCGGCACGCTCGGCGCGTGGTCGCCGCCGGTGCGCAAACCGGGAGCGGCGGATCCGGGCGCGCCCGACTCGTCGCTCGCTTTGGCGCCGCCGAGCGGACGGATCGACGACTGCCGTTTCGGAATGGCGGGAGTTTGGCTGCGGTTCGTTACGAATGTCCCGGACCGCAACGATGAGAGCGCCGCGGTCTCGGCGCCACGCGTGGTGGCCTACCAGATCGTCCGCCGTGCGGTGGCGGCGAACGCCGGCTCGGCGCAGCGCTACGGGCTGTTTCGCGCCGAGGTGAGATCGTATAGCGACGTCAGTCCGGCCCGGGAGCGTTCGACTGCGACCTGTGGCTACGATGTCTTCGCCGCCGCGTACAACAGCACCGCCGGCGGCGGCAACATTGGCGACGGTGGCACGATCCGCCGGCCGCGGCGGGACCAACTCCTCGCCAACGACGTGATCGATTTCGGGGTGCGCTTCTTCCGCCGGACGGCAGTCGGTGGTGATCCCGTCCTGTTGTTTCCGATCGACGAGACCAATCGCGGTTTCGCGGCGACGACGTCGATCGGCGCAACGCCGCCGAACCCGAGCGTATCGCTTGCCGCGATGCGCTACGGCTTCCCGACCGAGGCCGAGGTGTTCGTTCGCGTGCTCACCGAGGAGGGCGCGCGGCAGATCGAAGCGATCGAGGCGGGCCGACTGGTCGGACCGCGCTGGTGGGAAATCGCGGTCGCCCACTCGGTGGTGCTGACGCGACGAGTGGGGTTGGAGGCGTCACCATGAAGCGGAGCCGCAGGGGCTTCGCCGTGGTGCTCGCGGTGGCGTTGCTGGCGGCGATCGTGCTGCTGCTGTTGGCGCTCACGGCGCTCACGCGGCAGGAGTTGCGGGCATCGGCCCAGCGTGGAGCGGCCGAGCAGGCGCGTCGCAACGCCCAACTCGGGCTGCGCATCGCCCTCGGGCGGCTGCAGGCGGCGGCGGGCCCCGCCCCCTGCAGCGCGGCGGCCGCGGCGGCTCAGGGAGCGCGCAATCTGCACTGGACCGGGGTCTGGAACGATTCGGGCGCTTCCGTGTGGTTGGTGTCGGGCACAACGCCGAATCCGGATGCGGAAATCGTGACCAGCGGCGCCGCGGCAGATGGCGCGGCGCTCATCGGCTCCAACACGACCTCCGCACCGGATGGCGCGGTGGCGGCACCTTACGAGAACATCGAGGTCGCCGCGTTGGCCGGCCTCGCGGGAGAGCAGACGGTCGGGCGCTTCGCGTTCTGGATCGGTGACGAGGGAGTGAAGGGGCATGTCAGCGTGGTCGATCGCGTCGACGAAGTGCCGGTGCCGCCGAGTCCGGCGACGGATGATCCGGTGACGAGCGCGGCCGAGCGGGCGCGACTGCGGCAGTTGGTGGCGCACCGGTCGGGCAACGACGCGTTGAACTATGGCGGCGAGCCACCAACCAGCGGTTTCCAGCTGAAGGCCGAGGACGAGGCGAACTCCGCGGTGCGCTGGATGCAGTTCGGTGCCGCGCTGACGTACAACCAACTGCGCTTTCAGGATCTCGGCTCGGCGCAGGCCACGGAGAACTATCGCGCATTCCTGCGGCGGCACTTCCACGATCTCACGGTGCATTCGCTCGGCGTGCTGGCGAATGCGGCGCGGGGCGGGTTGCGCCGGAACTTCAGCGATCTCGGCGCGTCCGTCGTACCGGCGGGCGTGGTCGATCTGGAGCGCTACCGTCCGCAGGCGGGGCGGCTACCGGTGACGGGCGGGACGGCGGCCATCGGCGAGGCGACGGCGCAGATCAAGCCGATCGTCACGGAATGGGCGCTGGACTTCGTGCCCTACCGGGAGGACGGCGGCTCGCGGTTGCTCGTCGCCTGTCGCCTGCGGCTGGAACTCTGGAACCCATTCAACCTGCCGCTGGCGCAGACGCCCTCCGGTGTGCCCGACTACCGGGTACGGATCACGGGCTTGCCGGTGGTGCGTGTGCAAGGCCCGAGCGGCCTTGTGGGTGAATTCGATCTCGGCGCATCGCTCGGCCCGGCGCGTGAGATCACCGCGGATGTCGCGGGCGACATTGGCGCCGGGCAAGTGGCTGTGGTCCAGACGGTGGTGACACTGGCATGGGACAGCGGCCTGCAGGTCGACGATGCGACGCCAACCGACTCGGGGGACGATGTGCTCCAAGTCTCGTCCGTTGCAGGCGGTCCGGAGTCACTCCGGGTGGAGTTGTTTCCAGCAGCCGAGGCGGCGAGTGCACTCACGGTTTTTGAGGGTTTTCCCGCGGCGGCATTCACCCGGCGGAGCCCGGCAGGTGGTTGGACGGTCGCGGGCAACGCGCCGTTTGGCAGCGACGCGGCGTTGGTGCGCCTTGGCGCGAGCTACCACTTCCGGCTCGATCCGGAGCGGACGACTTGGGCGGAGTGGGTCGATCCGGTCGCGCCTCGGACGGCGGTCCCGGATCTGAAGAATGCGACCGTCAGCTACGCGCCGGAGTTTTGGCAATCGGTCGCTGGCGATCCGGCGGCTAACGCTGCGGCGGCAGCGCAGGAGTTCGCCGGCGGCGAACTCTTCGCGGTCGGTCGGACGCTGTGCACCTACGATTTCACGGTGCAGCGTAACCTCAGCCTCGCGGCACTGGCGCAACTCTCGGTACCGGGCGAACGGGCGTTCGCTGTCGGCAATCCGTGGGGTGGGGCGCACAACGCCGTCTTCGACGAAGCGTGCTTCAGTCCCGTGCCGGAGAGTTGGATGCCCGGGCAGCGCCTGCCCAACATCCGCCATCGGGTGCTGGACTGGGACGGTGCGCCAACACCCGATGTGGCGGAGCTTGGCTCCCTCGGCGCGGCGCGATTTCTCGGTGTCGAGGGGCAGTTCAATGTGAACTCAACCTCGGCGGAGGCGTGGACGGCAGTCCTTGGGCGCACAGTCCTCGGCTGGGCGGCCGCGGATGGGACGGTGGCGAACCTCGAGAATCCGTTCTTCGCCTTCGGGCAGTCCGCGCCTTTTGCCCCGCCTGACACACGGGGTAAGCGGCGTTTCTCCGACGAGGCGATCCAGGCTCTGGCGACGGAGCTGGCGTGGCGGATCACGACGCGGCCGCGCCCGTTTCGTTCGCTCGAGGAGTTCGTAAACAGCGGTGTGCTGCAGGCGGCGATCGACGCCGCCGGGCTTAACACCCGAGCTGAGTACTGCGCCGATCTTGGTGGAATCCCGCCCGCGCGCTGGTCGGCGAACTGGCTCTCGCAGGCAGCCGTGTTGAACACGCTGGCACCGGTGCTTGCCGTGCGTTCCGACACGTTTCTGATCCGCGTTTGTGGCGAGGCGCTGAACCCGGCGCTTGAGCAAGACGATCCGGACCGCGTCGCGGCACGGGCATGGTGCGAGGCGGTCGTGCAGCGCTTGCCGGAGTATGTCGACCCGAGCGAAGGCGCCGCAGTCTGGCCGCCAACCAAGAGCGACAACCCGACGCTCGGCCGGCGTTTCCGCATCGTGGCGTTTCGCTGGCTCGGCCCGGACGACCTCTGACGCAGGCAAGCCCGCTGCGACTTTTCTTGCCGAGCGGGGGGCGCACCGTTCCCATCGCGGCCGACCTACCATGTCACAATCTTCTCGCACCACCGAGTCGCTCTTCGAACGTGCCATCTTTGCCAGCCGCTGGCTGCAGGCTCCGCTGTACGCGGGCCTGATCATCGCGCAATGCGTCTACGTCTGGCAGTTCTTCGTCGAACTCTGGCATCTCGTGCATTTCGCCTTCGGGCATCCGGCAGGCGTGCAGGACCCGAGCACCCATATCATGTTGGCGGTGCTGGGACTGATCGACGTCGTCATGATCGCGAACCTGCTGATCATGGTGATCGTAGGCGGCTACGAGACGTTCGTTTCGCGCCTGAACCTCGACCACCACGAGGACCAGCCGGAATGGCTCAGCCACGTGAACGCCGGTGTGCTCAAGGTGAAGCTCGCGACCGCGCTCATCAGCATCTCATCGATCCATCTTCTGAAGACATTCATCGAAGTGCGTTCGCCGGCGTTCAGCGCGGCGAAGGACGGCGTCATGTGGCAAGTGATCATCCACACGGTCTTCGTCGGTTCGGCGATCTTCCTCGCGTGGACGGACAAGGTGATGATGGCCGGGGTGAAGGCGGTGCGCGACGAGGCGCATTGAGCGAGAGTCGACCGCATTTTGCCGACGGGCACGTTTCGTGCAGGAATCACCCCATGCGCATCCACTATCTGCAGCACGAACCGTTCGAAGGACTGGGCAGCATGGAGGCGTGGTTCCGCGCGCGCGGCGCGGCGATCACCGCCACGCACCTCTACCGCGGCGAGGCGCTGGCGGCGCTCGGCGACTTCGACTGGCTCGTGATCATGGGCGGCGGCATGAGTGTGAACGACGAACGCGAGCTGCCCTGGCTCGTGCCGGAGAAGGAAATTGTTCGCCGCGCCATCGCGGCCGACAAGCGCGTGCTCGGTGTCTGCCTCGGCGCCCAGATGATCGCCAGTGCGCTCGGGGCGCGCGTCTACATGAACACCGCGAAGGAGATCGGTTGGTGGAAACTCGCACGCGCCACAGGCGCGGCGACGCATCCGCTCGGCGCGGCGCTGCCCGACGGCGCCGAGGTTTTCCACTGGCACGGCGAGACCTTCGACCTGCCGGCGGGTGCGGTGCTACTCGCAGGAAGCGCGGCCACGGCGAACCAGGCTTTTGCGGTGGGCCGTCGCGTACTCGGACTACAGTTTCACCTCGAAACAACGGAGGTCTCGGCGCGCGAGCTGATCGCCGGCTCGGCGGGCGACCTCGCGAATCCCGGACCATTTGTCCAGACCCCGGAGGAGATGCTGGCGAGGCCGGAGCGCTTCGCGGCGCTCAATGCCCAGATGGCGCAGGTGCTGGAGACTCTGGCGACGGGTTGATCGTTTGACGTTTCGCGGCTGGCTTTCGGCTTGGCGGCGGCGGCGGGGTGGGGCAGCGATGAGACCGCCGCATGACCGCCCAACCACAGCCCAACCCGGTTCGCACTCTGGAGTGCCGTGGGCTGCGGGTGACGCTTGGTGCGGTGCCGGTGATCGTGGGCATCATCAACGTGACGCCGGATTCATTCTACGACGGCGGGCGCCACGCGACCACCGAAGCCGCAGTGGCGCAGGCGGAACGGCTTGTCACCGAGGGCGCGGGCATGCTCGACATCGGCGGCATGTCGACCCGACCCGGCCACACGGATGTCTCGGTGGCTGAGGAGATCGCGCGCGTCGTTCCTGTGATTGCGGCGCTGGCCGGCACGGTCGCGGTACCGCTCTCGATCGACACGTTCCGGCCGGAAGTGGCCCGCGCTGCGCTCGAGGCCGGTGCGCACGTGGTGAACGACATCCACGGCCTGCAGCGCGCGCCGGAACTGGCGCGGCTCGCCGCGGAGTTCGGCGCGGCGGCAATCGCCATGCATTTCGAGAAAGGATTCGAGACCGCGACCGGTGACCTGATCGAGCGCCAGCTCGCGTTCTTCCGTCGCACGCTGGCCATCGCGGCCGAGAGGGGCCTTCCCGCGGAGCGGATCGTGCTGGATCCGGGCATCGGCTTCCACAAGACACAGCCGCAGAACCTCGAGTTGATGGCGCGCCTCGGCGAATTGCGCGCCCTCGGGTTGCCGGTCCTGCTCGGATCATCGCGGAAGTCCGTGATCTCCCACGTGCTCGATCTGCCGCCTGACGAACGGCTCGAGGGAACGCTCGCCACGACCGCGCTCGCGGCGTGGCAACGGGTCGAGTTTCTCCGCGTGCACGACGTGCGCGCCAATCTCCGCGCCGCCCGGATGGCGGCCGCTCTGCGCAACGCTTCGCCATGACCGCAAAAATCCACCTCAAGAACATGCTCTTCTACGGCTACCACGGCGACCTCGCCGAGGAGAACACGCTGGGGCAGCGCTTCATCGTCGACCTCACGCTGGCGCTCGACATCGCCGAGGTGGCACGCACCGACGCGCTGGAGGCGACCGTCGACTACGTGGCCGTGCACGAGGTCTGCCGGAAGCTGGTCGAGGAGGAGCGTGTGCGGATGATCGAGACGCTCGCTGCCCGGATCGCCGAGCGGCTGCTGAAGGGTTTCCCGCGTCTGACTGCCGTCGACGTGACGGTGAAGAAACCCAGCGTGCCGATGAAGGGCGTGTTGGATTACGTGGCGGTGGAAACCAGCCGCACGCGGTGACGAGCGCCTACATCGCCCTCGGCAGCAATCTCGGCGACCGCGTGGCCCTGCTGCGCGGCGCCTTGGCGGCGCTGCAGCGCGATGGTGCGGTGCGGGTGGTCGCGGAGTCCGCCGTGTACGAGACCGCGCCGGTCGGCGGACCGAAACAGCCGGACTATCTCAACATGGTCGTCGCGGTGTCGACCGAGTTGACGGCGGAGGTGTTGCTTGAGCGCTGCCTTGCCGTCGAGGCCGAGCATGGTCGCGTGCGGCGCGAACGCTGGGGTGCGCGCACGCTCGACTTGGATCTCCTCGCCTACGGGGAGGTACAACTGGAGAGCGAGCGACTCACGCTGCCGCACCCGCGCATGGCGGAACGGGCGTTCGTTCTCGTGCCCTTGGCCGAGATCGCGCCGGCGTTGAACATCGGTGACACCACGGTCCGTGAACTCGCGGCGCAGTGCGAACGCTCGGGACTGCGCCGGCTCGGCCCCTTGGCTGAGGTAGCCGAGGATAGGGCGAGTCGTCCCCGACGAGCCGCGCCGGATGCGGCTCACCCGGAGGGTTCGCCCTACCTCGGAGTCTGAGCCATGGCAGTCGCGATCCGAGAACTGCCGCGCGGACTGGTGCCCGAACGTCTGTTTGCCGGGCTGAGCGGGCGCCGCGGCGCGTTCTTCCTCGACAGCGCGCGATACGCCGGCGGCGCGGGACGGTGGTCATTCCTCGGATTTGAGCCCTTCCTCGAGTTTCGCGAGAGCGAGGCAGACGGTGTGACGATCGCCGAACGCGGATGCCAGCCGGTGCGGCTTCTGGGCGAGCCGCTGGCGCAGCTGCGCGAGTGTTTGCAGCGGTTTGCGGCGGCGCCGCATCCGGAGATTCCCTTCACGGGTGGCGCGGTCGGCTACCTCTCCTACGAGCTCTGCGCCGCGTTCGATGGAATCCAACGGCGCGCGACCGACGATCTCGCGCTGCCGCGCATCCTGCTCGGTTTTCACGATGGCGTGATTGCCCATGATCACGCGGCGGGGCGCACCTTCGCGGTGGCGAATCCCGTGCACTCGCGCTCCGCCGAGCAGATTCTGGCAGCACTGGAGTCCGCTGTGACGGAGGCTGGCGCGCGGCCGGTGTCGCCGGTGACGGACGTGAGCGGCGTGGTCGAACCGGTCTCGAACCTCACCCGCGCCGAATACCACGACCGCGTCCGACGCGTGCGCGAGTACATCGCGGCGGGCGACGTCTATCAGATCAACCTCACGCAACGATTCAGTGCGCCGTTCGCCGGTGAGCCGTACGCGCTGTACCGGCGACTGCGGGCGGCGAGCCCGGCGGCGTTTGCGGCGTACCTGAATTGCGGCGACTTCCAGATTCTCAGCAGTTCGCCCGAGACGTTCCTCCGCATCACCGACCGCGAGGTTGAGACGCGGCCGATCAAGGGCACGCGGCGGCGCGGAGCGACGCCGGAGGAGGACGCGCGCCGCCAGACCGAGTTGCTCGCGAGCGAAAAGGATCGCGCGGAACTGCTCATGATCGTCGACCTAGAGCGCAACGACCTCGGTCGCGTCTGCGAGGCCGGCTCGGTGCGCGTCAGCGATCTCTGCGGTTTGGAGACGCACCCGACGGTGCACCATTTGGTGGCGACGGTGCGCGGCCAACTGCGGCCCGAGTGCGACACGCTCGACGCGGTGCGCGCGGCGTTTCCCGGCGGCTCGATCACCGGCGCACCGAAGATCCGCGCGATGCAGATCATCGACGAACTCGAGACGGTGCGTCGTCACGTCTATACCGGCGCGATCGGCTGGCTCGGGTTCGACGGCAACTGCGATCTCAACATCGCGATCCGGACGATGCTCTGTCGCGGCGGGATGGCGTACTACCACGTAGGCGGCGGCGTGGTCTGGGACTCGGAGCCCGAGGCGGAGTTCCAGGAAACGCTCGACAAGGGCCGGGCGATGCGCGCGGCTTTGGTCGAACCCACGACCATGGTGACACCAACTTTCCAGCGCTACGCGATCCGCGGCGACGAACTCGTCGAGTCCGCGGCGCTGCGGGTGTCGCCGCTGGGCGACGGCTTCATGTACGCGCACGGCCTGTTCGAGACGATCCGCGCGCTCGGCGGGCGGCCGGCGTTTCTCGACCGGCATATCGCACGGCTGCAGTCCGGCGCGCGTCAGCTCGGGCTGGAGCTGCCAACAAGCCTTGAGGAGTGGCGCGAACGGCTCGCGCGGCTCGCCCACGCCAACCAGGTCGGCGACGGCAGTTTCAAGCTCGTGCGTTTCCGCGACAGCGGCGGGGCGGGGGAGTTCGCCGTTTCGCGCGGCGGCGGTTACGGCGCGGAGGTGTATGCCCGCGGCTTCCGCGTGCGCACAGCGGCCGAACGCCGCAGCGGTTCGCTGCACGGCGTGAAGTCGTTGGCCTATCTGGAGAACATCCTCGCGAAACGCGCCGCGGCGGCCGAGGGCTTCGACGAGGTGTTGTTCGCCGATCCGACGGACAACCTCCTCGAAGGCGCCGTGAGCAATCTGTTCGTGGTGGTCGGCGACACGGTATTCACGCCGCCACTTGGCAAGATCCTGCCCGGCGTGGCGCGCAGTGTGGTGCTGGAGCTCTGCGGTGCCCGCGCCGAGGAACGGCCGCTCACCCGGGAGCTGATTGCGGCGGCCGCCGAGGTGTTTCTCACGAACGCGCTCATGGGTGTGATGCCCGTCGCGGAGTTGGACGGTCGGAAGTTCGACCTGGGCTCGTTCCGGATCGCGCCGGCGTTGGCACATGAGTTCTCCGTGCGCCAACGCGCGTCGCTCGGCGGCTGAGATCGGCGGCCTGCCGGTGGAGCACGGGGAAAGCGAGCCTGAGTTCTTCACAAGCGATTGGGAGCAACTCCGGAGTTGGTGTGAATAAGTTTTCGGAGTTCCCCATTGCGGGGCGGAGGGGCGGACCTTGAATCGCACCCCTCGTTTCCCGCATGTACCTCAAGGCCCTCAAGCTGCACGGTTTTAAGAGCTTCGCTGACCCGACCGAACTTCGCTTCGAGCCGGGCGTGACCGTCATCGTCGGGCCCAACGG
>JAEXPL010000405.1 GCA_023446865.1 Verrucomicrobiota bacterium
ATCGCCGCCCCCACGCGCGGCGATCCGGGAGGTTTCAGCGCGGCGCCGCGGGACTGGCGGATACGCGATCGCCGGCGGACTCACGGGAACAGGCCGCGGGCGAGCTTGGCGTCGGCCACGCGCTGGATGCCGAGGGTGAGGGCGGCGAGACGGCGGCTGAACTTCATCTTTCGTTTCTGCGCCTCCACGGCTTCGCGCGCTTGGTCGAGTTGGCGGTGGAGCTTTTCCAGCACCTCGGAGCGCGTCCAGTAGTAGCTCTGGCGGTTCTGCAGCCACTCGAAGTAGGAGACGATCACGCCGCCGGCGTTGCAGAGCACATCGGGGATGATCTCGATCTCGGGACGTTGTTCGAGGATCTTGTCGGCGGCGTTGGTGGTCGGGCCGTTCGCGCCCTCGGCGAGCAGGCGGCAGCGCAGGCGCGGGGCATTCTCCTCGGTGATGACGCGCTCGAGTGCGCAGGGGGCGAGCACGGTGCAATCGAGTTCGAGGAGCTGCTCGTTGGTGAGCGGTGCGCCGCCGGCGAAATCCTGCAGCGTCTTGTTGTAGGCGACGTAGGCGAGGGCCTTGCGGACATCGATCCCCGCGGGATTGAAGATCCCTCCGGTGTAGTCGGAGATGGCGACGATGCGCACGCCGAACTCGGCGAGGGCGAGCGCGGTCTCGCTGCCGACGTTGCCGAAACCCTGGATCGCGGCCGTGGCCTGGGCGGGCGGGATGCCGAGCTCCTCGAGGTAACCGCGGATCAGGTACGCGACACCATGGCCGGTGGCTTCGCGGCGCCCGGCGGAACCGCCGAGGGCGAGCGGCTTGCCGGTGACGACGGCCGGCTCGAGGTGGCCGACGTGGTTGGAGTAGGTGTCGGCCATCCAGCCCATGATCTGCTCGTTGGTGCCGACGTCCGGCGCGGGAATGTCGATGTCGGGGCCGACGAACGGGATCAGCTCCTGCATGTAGCGGCGCGAGAGGCGTTCGAGCTCGGTCGGCGAGAGCGTGCGAGGGTCGACGACCACACCGCCTTTGGCGCCGCCGTAGGGCAGGCCGGCGAGCGCGCATTTCCAGCTCATCCACATGGAGAGTGCGGCGACCTCGCCGATGGTGACATCCTGATGAAAGCGGATGCCGCCCTTGGACGGACCGGTGGCGAGGCTGTGCTGGACGCGGTAGCCCTCGAACATCTGGATGCGCCCGTCGTCGCGGCGGACGGGTATGGAGACCGCGATGGCGCGCCGCGGGTACTTTACGCGGGCGCGGACCTCGGCCGAGAGATTGATGGCGTCGGCCGCAAGGTCGAATTGCCGGCACGCCATGCGGAAGACCTCCGACTGGTACAGCCGGGAGTTGTGGTGTTGGTTCATGGGGTACCGCAATGGTGCCCCGGACCCCGGGCGGCGCAACTGGCGGAATAATGCCCGCTCGCAAAATCTCACGGCTTCGCAATCGTGGGGCGCATTCGGCGAGGCGCCGATCCCTGCCACTCCCGACACCAGCCCCCCACCATCCATGAGCGAAACCCTTGCCTTCCTCGGCCTTTTCCTCGGCGCAGCTCTCGGACAATTCACCGTGGCCATCGGCTGGATCGCGGCCGCCGCCGCCATCGCGGCGGGCTATGGCAAGCGCAGCTGGTTCTCCATCTAGGTCATCGCGCTGATCGGCGGCCTCGTGGCGCGTTTCCTTTTCAAGGACACTACTGCCGACATGAAGCTGGGTGGTCTCGCCGGGAGCCTGGTCTTCAACTTCATCCTCTACCTCGGCATCGGCTGCGTCGGGTATGCGATCGGCTGGCTCGTCATGCGCGTGCTGCGCAAGGACGCCGAGGCGGACTGAGGCTGGCGGTCTCTCTCGCGACCGGGGCCAACGCCGCCTGGGGGCGCCCGCGCCTACGTAGGTCTACGTAAGCGGTGTGAACGGCCTTGAGCCCGGCGCCGATGGCGGCGAGGGAAATCCCATGCGTTTGCGATGCGAGTTCGATGCCGGCAGCGGGGTGTGCCTTTGGGCAGATGATGGCGAGGCCCGGGATCGTTGGGACTATGCGGTCGACTTCGCGATGCTTGGGCTGGCCCCGGCGACGGTGGGCGAAGGCGAACGTCTGCTCGCCGAGTGGGATGCATGGGCTCTGCCCGGCGACACCGCGGTGGACGACCGCACGCTCGCTCCCGACTTCAATGCGCGGGTGGGGCGGTGGTTGGAGCAGGTCCGCCGGGAACTCGGACCGACGGTGACCGTGGTGCGTGCGGCCGATCAGGGGGATCCCCGGGACGGCCCGGTGACAACCATGGAAGGGACGGTGGTTGCGTGTTTCGCTTCGGAGGCTAGCCGGACGGAACCGGCGGGGCGGTGGATGGCGGATACGACCTGGCGGGCGACGGCCTCATGGATGGTTCCGAATCTCCGTTGGCGGAGGGACGACGCGCAAACGCCGCAGGGCCTATTGCGGGTGTTGTCGGTGGAGCCCGGGTTCCTGGGCGGTTGGTGGCAGTTGCGGGACGGAGGGCCTGATCTGTTTTTCGAAGGCGACCCGGTGGAACATGCGATGACGAGCATCGAAGAGGGAAACGTCGTGGGGTTGGCGAACTTTCTCGGTCGTTTGGAGGTGCGCTGGATTCACCTGGCCGAGGCGCGGGTGAACGAACCGTGGCGTCCCTCCCGACGGCACCGGAACCGTGATGGTCGGGGCTCGTGGCTGGAGTGGTGGGCGTTCTTTCGCAACGCCACCCGCGCTCTGAAGGGCGAGGCGGTGCCGGAATCGTATCTTCGGAAGGAGCGGGACCGCCTCTTCCTCGAATGGACCTTCGGGGGCGTCGAAAAGCGGTGGCCCGCCCACGCCGGGGAGGCGCTGGAACGGGCCGGTTGGCGCCGAGAATCGTTTGCGACGTTCTCCCGGGAGCCGGGCTCCTGAGCGCGCTACGCAGGCCGTTGGCCCGTTGGGCTCAGGCCGCGAGCGCGGCGACGAGCGCGAGGGCGGACTTCGCGCGGTTCAGTGTGTAGAGATGGTAGCCCGGAGCGTGATTGGCGAGGAGGCCGCGGATCTGAGTGATGGCCCACTCGAGGCCGACGAACTCCACGGCATCGGCGCTGTCTCCGGCGGCTTCGAGCCGGCGCACGAGGGGCGCGGGCAGGGTGGCACCGCACAGGTCGGTGAAGCGGCGAATCTGTTTGAGCGAAAGCACCGGCATGATGCCGGGTACGATCGGCACGAGGATTCCCCGGGCGCGGCAGGCCTCGACGAAGCGATAGTAGACGGTGTTGTCGAAGAAGAGCTGGGTGACGATGAAGTCGGCGCCGGCGTCGACCTTGCGCTTGAGGTTGTCGAGGTCGAGGGATGCGGAGGCGGCCTCCGGGTGTTTCTCCGGATAGCCGCCGACACCGAGGCAGAAGTCCGAGTGGCGGCGTTTGAGCAAGGCGACGAGATCCGAGCCGTAGCGAAGCCCGGGTTGGAAGGCGGTGGCGGGATCGGCGCCCTTCGGAATATCCCCGCGCAGGGCCATGATGTTGCGGATACCCGCCGAGTGATGGGCGGAGGCGATCTGCTCGATCTCGGCGGGCGAGTGGTTGACGCAGGTGAGGTGCGCCATGGTCACGAAGCCGTTGCCCTCGCGGAGGTGGCGCGCGATGGCGGCGGTGCGTTCGCGGGTGGAACCACCGGCGCCGTAGGTGATCGAGACGTAGTCGGGGGAGAGCTTGGCGATCTCGTGGGCGGTGAGGCGGAGTTGGTCGACGCCGGCATCGTCCTTCGGCGGGAAGAACTCGATCGACTTGAGCGGACGGCCGGTGGCGAAAAGGGCGGAGATCGGGCGGTCAGGCGTCATGGCGTAGACGCATCAACGAATCCGAATGCGAAGATTAGTAAAGGGGTTTCTTCGCCGAGTTTCGCCGCATGGCGGTGCCGAGGCCTATGCTTTCGGCGAGGTGTCGGCGCTCCGCTCGCGTTCGGTGCGGAGGCGGAGCTGGCCGCAGGCGGCGTCGATCTCGTGGCCCTTCTCCCGACGCAGGGTAAAGGAGACGCCTTGGCGTTCGAGCACGGCGGCGAACTTTTCCTGGCGGGCGAGCGAGGGGCGTTTCCACTCGAGCCCGGCGACGGTGTTGTAGGGAATCAGATTCACATGCGCGTGGAGGTCGCGCGCGATGCCGGCCAGGCGCTCGGCCTGGTCGAGGGAGTCGTTGACGTCCTCAATGAGGATGAACTCGAGCGTGAGCATGCGGCCGTGTTTCTCGGCGAAATCCTGCGCGGCGGCGACGAGCTCGGCGAGAGGCCAGCGCTTGTTCACGGGCATGATGCGCTCGCGGACGTCGTCGGTCGCACCGTGGAGGCTGATCGCGAGGCGGAAGCCGAGCGGTTCCTCGGCGAGGCGGCGAATCTGCGGCACGAGGCCGCTGGTCGAGAGGGTGATGCGGCGGGCGCCGAAGCCGAGGCCCCACTCGGCGTTGAGGATCGTGAGCGCGGCGATGAGGGCGTCGTAGTTGTGGAGCGGTTCGCCCATGCCCATGACGACGAGGTTGTCGAACGACGCCAACTCGGCGCGGGCACGGGTCGTGCGGGCGTCCTCGCGGTAGCAGACTTGGAGAAGCTGGGCGACGATCTCGCCGGCGGAGAGGTTGCGCTTGAGGCCGTCGAGGCCGGAGGCGCAGAAGACGCACCCCATCGCGCAGCCGACCTGGGTGGAAATGCAGATGGTCTTGCGCGAGTGGTCGACGCCCACGCCGTCCTGCGGCGCGCGAATGATGACCGTCTCGATCAAGGAACCGTCGCGTAACTCGAGCAGGAGCTTGTCGGTGACATCCTGCGACTGGCGGTCGAGGACGAGCGAGGCGGGCATCAGGTCGAACGTCTCGTCGAGCCAGGCGCGGAGCGGCTTCGAGAGGTTGCTCATCTCGTCCCAGGAGCGCGCGCGCTTCTTGTAGAGCCACTCGAGGATCTGCTTGGCGCGAAACTTCGGCTCGCCGCGTTCGGCGAGGCGGGCGGCAAGGCTGTCGAGGGTCTCGCCGGTGAGCGGCGGTTTCGCGGGTGTGAACTTCATCGGCAGACGGCGGTCGGAGGAGGTGCGCGAGCAGCCAACAGATGGTTTGCCAGCCTGCAAGCTTGCCCGCAATCAAGTCCCCGGCGTGCCCACCACCCTCGATCGCTACATCTTCCGCAACGTGCTTGTGTCGTCGCTGGCCGCGGCGGGCATCTGCGCGTTCGTGCTGCTGGTGGGCAACGTGATGAAGGATCTGTTGCAGGCGTTCGCGTCGGAGCAGATCGATGCGATCACGTTCTTTCGCCTCACGTGGATGCTGGTGCCCTACGTGATGCCTTACGCGATCCCGCTGGGCTTGCTCACGGGTATCCTGCTCGTACTCGGGCGGCTTTCGGCGCAGCAGGAGATCACGGCGATGCGGGCGGCGGGGTGGGGTGTGGCGCGGATCGCGCGGCCGATCTTCGCGTTGGCATTGGTCGGGGCGGCGGTGTCGCTCTGGTATGGCTGCGAGGGCAGCCCGCGGGCCAAGAGCAACGCGAACCTCATCAAGGCCGACGCGGTGCGCGTCAATCCGCTGAGCTTCATCGTGCCGCGCGAGTTCGTGCGGTCGTTTCCGGGATACGTCATCTACGTGTCGGAGAAGGAGGGGACGGAGGTGCGCGACCTCTCGATCTGGAATCTGGATGCCAAGAGCCGGGTCAAGGGCTACCTGCGGGCCGAGACGGGCACGGTTGTCTACGACGATGAAAATTCGCAACTGCTCATCACGCCGCGCCGCGGGGTGCTGGAGCTGCGCAACACCGAGGATCCGGAGGATTTCGCGAAGGATATCCGCCTGATCCAGTTCGCCGAATGGCAGCGCATCCCGCTGCCGCTTGAGAACCTCGTGGGCAAGAGCACCTATCGGCGCAAACTCTCGATCCTGACCTTTGCGGAGCTCAACGCCGAGCTGGAGCGGACGAACCGCAACGAGGCGAAACTTCCCCCGCGCGAGGTGGGGCTGCAGGCGACCCAGATCCGCTATGCGATGCAGAAGCAGCTCACGCTGGGCGCGAGTGTGCTGGCCTTTGCGTTCGTGGGCGTGCCACTGGGAATCAAGATGCAGCGCAAGGAGACGAGCGCCAATCTCGGCCTGGCCGTTGTGCTCGCGCTCGGCTTCCTCTTCTTCCAGATGATCATCGACTGGAGTCAGAAGAAACCGTCGCTGCACCCGGAGTTGCTCGTCTGGCTGCCCTGCCTGGTCTTCGCTGCGATCGGTTCCTGGCTGTTTTGGCGCGTCGATCGGCAGTGAGGTGCGACCTCTGTGGGGCGCACATCCGGCCGAAGCGCAGGCGCGGTTCGGGGTTTGCCTGATAGCTGGTGCGGCAAACTTATGCTAATTATTAGGGCGTACACAGCGGCGTGTGCTGCCGCTCCAGCCCTCCTCCCACTCAGGCCCCGATCCACTGTCACGAATATTCGGTTATGACTGCCAAAGACGCAAACACTCCACTGGCGATCCCGGCCTCTAGCCGGTGCCGGAGCCGTGCTTCCGGTCAGATGGCCTCCGGGGCAGGGTTGGGCGGATGGTGGGACTCACTTTCGGCACCAAAGAGATGGAAGGGTTCACATTCGAGAATGGCGATGCTGTCACCGAGCCGACGACAGTAGGAGCGATTGGGGCTGCATTGTTGTGCGGTTTGGCGTTGTGGCACCCGCGATTTCCGAAGAACCCAGCCAGAACCCAACCATCTTGCCGAACGGAACCCCGGGCGAAAGCCCGGGGTTCATGTTTTGAGGGGCGGGGCAAGCACTGCGGCCGTCGCCCTGCCGCTTAGGGGCAGCCGAAGAGCCGGCGGGCGCGAATGAGATCGGCGGCCGCCGGTGGGACGAGCAGGGCCCAGCTCGGGTCCGCGACCTGGATGCGCCGGAGGATGTCGCGCGACGGGATGGCCAGCGCCACAGGGTCGTAGTTGGTCACGCCGACGACGTGGCGGTTTTCGAGCAGATGGGCGTAGAGGTGGCGGAGGTGCGGAACGATCTGGAGATTGGCCGCGGTGTAGATGGCACCGGCGCCGTCGGCGGGCGGCGGGAGCTCGCAGTAGGCGGCGAGGGCGTCCTGGTGCATCGGATAGACGTAGAGGCGCACGTTCTGCCGGAAGAGGCGGCCGATCGACTCGAGGATGCCGCCGGGCAGGTTCTCGTAGTACTTCTCGTCGAGCACGCCGAGCAGGGTGTTGATGCCGAGGACGACGCCAATCGGCTCCTGCGTGTAGCGGCGGAAGTACTGGGTGAGCCGGAAGAAAACCGAATAGTTGGAGACGAGCACGTGCAGGCCCACGGCGCCGAGCACATCGACGCGGGCGAGGAAGTCGGCGGGGTCGAGCGAACCGGAGGCGAGCAGGTTGTGCATCGTCAGCTCGGCGAGCACGATGGTCTCGGCGCGGCCGACGGCGGGGTCCTGCGCGAACTGCTCGCCGGCGCAGCGGAGCATGTCGAGGTTGACGTTGGTCACCGGACGGAAACTGCCGCGCTCGACGAGCACGGCCTTCTTGCGGAGCACTTCGGAGGGCTGGAGCACTTCGCCGGCGGGGCTGAAAAGGACGGCGTTGGTGAGGCCGGCTTCGACGAGGAAGAGGGAGAGGAGGCGGTTGTCGACGGAGGCGAAGGCGGGACCGGAGAACTGCACCATGTCGACCTCGATGCGGTCGGTGCCAAGGTTGTCGGCGAGCGAGGCGACCAGCGCCTTCGGGTCGTGGTGGAGGTAGGAGACGCCGTAGAGCAGGTTGACGCCGATGATGCCGAGCGCCTGCTGCTGGAGGATGTTCTCCTTGTCCCACATGCGCACGTGGATGACGACGTCGTTGGGCGCCTCGCCGGGAGCGAGTTGGAAGCGCATGCCCATCCAGCCGTGGCATTCGTTGGTGCCCTGGTAATTGCGGGCGGAGACGGTGTCGGCGAAGACGAAGAAACGGGTGTTGGCGCCGCGGGCGGCCCCGAGGCGCTCGGTGAGCAGCTCGTACTCGTGATCGAGCATCGTGCGTAACCGCTCGCGGGAGACATAGCGCGGCGCCTTGCCGTAGATCGCGTCGCTGAAGGCCATGTCGTAGGCCGAGATGGTCTTGGCGACGGTGCCGGCGGCGCCGCCGCCCTGGAAGAAATGGCGTGCGACTTCCTGGCCGGCGCCGATCTCGGCGAAGGTGCCGTAGAGCGCGGGGTCGAGGTTGACCGTGAGCGCCTTGCGGCCGGTGGTCAGCAGCTCCTTCGGAGCGGGTGCGGTGGAGGACGAAGTGGTAGCGTCGTTGGGCATCGCGGACCCGGACAATGGGGAAACCCGGTCGGGGTGCAACGGCGGGATGCGGCGCCATCACCGGGATTTCGTCGCATCTTCATCGACGGTTCATCACCGCTTCACGGCGCGGTGGGAGAGTGCGGCTCAACCTATGAGTTCCATTCTTCGCGCCTCGCTCTGCTTCGCTCTTCTTGTGCTCGTGGCGGTTGTCGCACTCGGCGAACCGGCCTCCGACCAGTGTCTCTCTCCGTATTTCGCGGTGAAGTCCGGTGCCGAGGGCGCCGATTTTCCGCTTCAGTCGACGAAAGTCTCCGCAGAGATCGCCGGCCCCATCGCCGAGGTCCATGTCGTCCAGACTTACGTGAATCGCGGCAAGACCGCGATCGAGGCCACCTACATCTTTCCTGCGTCGACGCGCGCCGCGGTCCACGGACTTGTCATGACGCTCGCGGGCCGGCGGGTCGTCGCGCAGGTGAAGGAACGCGGCGAGGCGCGGCGCACCTACGAACAGGCGAAGAGCGAGGGCAAGACGGCGTCGCTCCTCGAGGAGCAGCGGCCGAACGTCTTCCAGATGAACGTCGCCAACATTCTCCCGGGCGACGTGGTCGAGGTGGAGTTGGCGTACTCCGAACTGCTCGTGCCGGCGGACGGCACCTACGAGTTTGTCTACCCGACGACGGTTGGTCCGCGCTACTCGCACCGGCCAGCGGCGACGGCGACCGGGGGCGAGAGATGGGTGGCGAACCCGTATTTGCCGGAGGGCTCGCCGGCGCCGGCGGCCTTCGACCTCACTGCGCGCGTGGTAACCGGCATGCCGCTCCATGAACTGGCGTCGCCCAGCCACCGCGTAGCGATCGATTTCCGCGCCGCCGGCGAGGCGCGGGTGTCGCTTGCCGCCGACGAGCCGCTGCCGGCGAACCGCGATTTCATCCTGCACTACCGGCTCGCCGACGGCGCGATCGAAACCGGATTGCTCCTTGATCCGGCGACGGAGGAGGGCGCGGACGGCCATTTTCTGCTGCTGCTGGAAGGACCGACGCAGCCCGCGGTCACGCAGGTGCCGCCGCGCGATTTCTTGTTCGTGGTGGATGTGTCGGGCTCGATGCACGGTTTCCCTCTCGACACCGCGAAGGCGCTGTTGCGGGAACTCGCCGCGCGGCTGCGCCCGGTCGACAGTTTCAACGTCCTGCTCTTCGCCGGCGACAGCGAGCTGCTCGCGCCGACGTCGTTGCCGGCCACCACGGAGAATGTGGCCTCAGCTCTGGCGCTGCTCGACCGGCAGCAGGGCGGCGGCGGTACGGAGTTGCTCGCCGCGATGCAGCGCGCGCTCGCCGTGCCCGGTGAAACGGGGAAGGCGCGCATCATCGCCGTGGTGACCGACGGCTATGTCGACATGGAACCGGAGCTCTTCGATCTCGTGCGCGCCAACCTCGGGCGCTCGAGCTTGTTCACGTTCGGCATCGGTTCGGCGGTGAACCGACACCTTTTGGAGGGACTGGCGCGGGCCGGGCGTGGGGAGCCGACCGTTGTGACGGACGCGACAAAGGCGGTGGCGGGCGCGGCGGCGTTTCGCGAGATGATCGAGTCGCCGGTGCTCACCGGAGTGAAGGTCGAGTTCGCCGGGCTGCAGGCGGACGCGCTTGCGCCGTGGCCGGTGCCGGATGTTTTTGCGCGCCGGCCGGTGGTGCTGGTCGGACGGATCCGCGGCAACGCTGTCGGGAAACTCGTGTTGAGTGGGCGCAGCGGGGAGAACGAGTGGCGCCAGGAGGTCGACGTCGCGCAGGCGGCGAAGGTGAACTCCACCGGACTCATCGGTCGCCTCTGGGCGCGGCAGCGGATCGCGGAGCTTTCCGACATGCAGGAGCTCAAGCTCGACGACGCGCGGAAGGCGGAGGTCACGCAGCTCGGCCTGAAGTTCAACCTGTTGACGAAGTACACCTCGTTCGTTGCGGTCGACGAGGTTGTGCGTCGCAATCCCGCGGATCCGCTACGGACAGTGGCGCAGCCCTCGTTGTTGCCCGAAGGCGTGTCGAACCTTGCCGTCGGTGCAGCGGTGGCGACCGCGCCCGAGCCGGGGACGGTGCTTTTGCTCGGTGCGGCGGCGGTGTGGATCGTCGCAACACTCTGGCGGCTCCGGCGGAGCACCGCGGCAACTTGAGCCAGATTCCACATGACCAAAGAATGCCCTGAACACTGCCCGGTTCTCGCCGACCAAATCAACTGACGGGCGTCAGTCGATTTGGTCGAAGCCGGGAAGATGGATCCGGCGGAAACGGCACGGCTGGTGAAAACGCCTATGGAAAACACATCCCGGGACACGTGTGAACTGCCCGGAGCACGGTCCGCAAAATACTTCGACGACCGTCGAGTGGTTTGGTCGAAAACGTTGAGACCGACCGCGGGCGACCAGGAGCCGGAGGTGCCGTGGTGGGCGACGCGGGGGGCGGCGGTCATGGCGTGGGCCACGGCGGGGTGGCCGGTGTGGCGGTGGTATGTGGCGCGCATCGGGGACGGGTCGGACGAGCCCTTCGGCATCGCGGCCTTGGCGGCGGCACTGGTGTTTGTCCGCTGGCGTCGAATGCGGGAACCGGTTTCGTGCGGTGCGGCGGTGGTCGCGGGCGGCGCGGCGGCGATGGTGTGCCTTGGTTTCGACTTCCTACCGGCGTTGGTGCGCGGCGCACTCTGGATGCTGGCGCTCGTAGCGTTGCTGGGCGGGACGGGCCCGGCTGTGGCGAGGGCGGGCTTGTTGCTGCTGTCGCTCCCGGTGGTCGCCACGGCGCAGTTCTACCTCGGCTATCCGCTGCGCGCGGTGACGGCGGCGTGTAGTGTGCCGCTACTCCGGTTGCTCGGCTACGTGACGGAACGGCAGGGCACGGCCTTGCGCTGGGCGGGCGAGACGGTGCTCGTCGACGCCCCGTGCAGCGGCATCCAGATGCTTTGGACGGGTTTGCTGGCGGCGTGTGTGCTGGCGGCGGTGCAGGGGCTTGCCGGCGGCGCGACCTTCCGGCTTCTGCGGCAGACTGCGCTGGCGGTGTTCCTCGCCAACGTGGTGCGATGCACCGGCCTTTTCCTGCTGGAGGTGCGCGGGGGCATGCCGCCCGCGTGGTTGCACGAGGGGCTCGGGCTGGCGCTGTTTGCTGCCGCGCTGGGCGTGGTGGTCTGGCGCGCGGGAAGCGGAAGCGCGACGCAGCGACGAGCAGCGGACAAGGCGGAGGATGGAGGCGGGCACGTGCCCGTGGCGGCCTCGATGGGGATGGCGCGCGGGGTTGCTGCAGATTGGGTGGTTCCGCTGCTGGGATTGCTGCTGGTCGGCGTGGCAGTGCGTCCGCTGTTTGGCGACGAGGAGCGAGTGCCGATCGACGTGCTGACGTTCCCCGGGTGGCCGACGACCTTCGAGGGGCGCGTGCTCACGCCGTTGGCGTCATCAGGGCGGGAGGCGCGGTTTGCGGCGGGATTTCCGGGGCAGGTTCGGGCGTTCACCGACGGCGAGCGGACGGTCATTCTGCGGTGGGTGCCGCGCGAGACCCGCAAGCTGCACCCGGCTGCGCATTGCCTGCGCGGATTGGGCTATGCGGTGCGACCGGGGCCGGTGTGGCGGGACAGCGCCGGGCGCTGTTGGGGAACCAGTGTGGCGGAACGGGAGGGTCGGAAGCGCAAGGTGCGTGAACGCATTGGCGATTCCACCGGCCGCGACTGGACGGATGTGTCCGCATGGTGGTGGGACGCGTGGCGCGGCGGCAGCACCGGACCGTGGTGGGCGGAGACGGTGATCGAGGAGTAGGTTGCGCCGAAGGGAGCGGCGCGTGCCCGCACCGCTCAGCGGCGGCGGCGCAGGGCCTGGCGCACAAAGGCGATGACGAGGACCACACCTGCGGACCAGAGCGCGATCCGGTTGATGCGTTGGTAGAGACGCCGGTAGCCGGGCGGCTCGATCAGCAACTGCATCGTCCAGGTCACGTGGTCGGTGACCGCTTCGCCGACCCGCGGGTTATCCGGATTCAAGCGGGGGACGACCATCGAGAGGTCGAAGGTCGCGGGGATCGTGCGCCCGTAGAGCTTGGGATCGGCGGGAATCGCCGTGCGCAGCAAAACGATGACATTTGATTCGATGTCGGTTGGCTTGGCTCCGGGCGCGAGTGGCGGGATCTTGATCCGTTTCTCCCACTCAAGGCTGTTCTCGCTGCGCGCCAGGAGCGGGCGGGGCGCGGATTCGCCCGGGACGTCGAGCTGTCCGCGCACCGCCTCGGCGCGGTGGTAGCCCTTGATCGACTTCTGGGCGAGCTTCACAAAGAGCGGGTTCTCCGTGCCGGCGAGGACGATGTAGGTGCCGGGCGGAGGCAGGTCGTACCGTTTGACGAAACCGCGGGTGCTCAAGATCGCCGCCAGTGCCGCGAGGAAAAAGAGCACGGCGAGCAGCAGGCCGAACGGTGTGAACAACGGTCGCGGGCTTGAGGTGGGTGATGGCATTGCTGAGGGCCTCGTGGCGCGTGATGTTGTCAGGGTTCCGCGCGGAAGCGAGCCGGCGTCAAACTTGCACCGGGACGGGGCCGGGCGGTGGAGCGGGGCGCCAGACGAGCAACACTGCCTCGACGACCAGCCAGAGAGCCATCGCCACGAGCACGGCGGCGACGCCGAATTCCATCCGGTGGGCCGGCTGGGCCGCGCCGGCCTGGAGAAGCGCTCCGCGCTGCCAGAGCGTGAGGCCGAGGCTCCAGATGGTCATGACGAGCATGAAGATCGTGGGCCCGAGCGTGAGCCAGGGTGTGCGGCCGCGGCGCGCGAGCCAGACGGTCACGCCGAGCAGCGCGAGCGCGGCGAGGAGCTGGTTGGAGCTGCCGAAGAGGTTCCAGAACACCCGCCAGAGCGGGACGGCGGCACCGTCGACCACGGCCGGCGGCATCGCCAGGACGAGCGCGGGTACGGCGACGCTCACGAGCGTGGCGCCGTAGAGCGCCGGCCGACTCTTCCAGCCGGTGAATTCCATGAAGACATAGCGCGCAAGGCGCGTGCAGGCGTCGAGGGTATCGAAGACGAAGGTGGCAAAGCAGAGCAGGCCGAACTGGCGAGCGACGCCGACCGAGATCGTGCCAAACGACGCCTGATTCATGAAGACCGCGATGCCGTCGGCATAGGTGAGATCGGGGCGGCCGGTGGGTTTGGCGAGGATCATCACGGTGGCGAGGCTAAGGCAGGCAAGAAACGACTCGAGGAGCATGCCGCCGTAGGCGACGGGACGGGCGTCGGCCTCGGTGGCGAGCTGTTTGGCGGTGGTCCCGCTCGCGACGATGGAGTGGAAGCCCGAGCACGCGCCGCAGGCGATCGTGATGAAGAGCATCGGGAGCAACGGTTGCTTGCCGCCGGAGAACGTGAACAGGTCGGCAGTGCCGAAGGCGGGCGCCTGGATCGAGAGGCTGCCGTTGAGCGAGCCGATCACGATGCCGAGCACGCCCACGATCATGATGACGTAGAGGAAGTAGCCGCCCAGGGCGCCGCGCGGCTGGAGCAGGAGCCAGACTGGGGCGAGCGCGGCGAAGAAGCAGTAGGCCAGCAACACGAAACCCCAGAGCATCTGCGGCCGGGCGGCGCCGGTGAGCGCCCCGAGGTCGAACGGCAGAGAAGGTCCGATGAGGATGGCCCCGAGAACAAGCGGGAGGAAGAACGCCTTGGCCCGATTCTCCCCGAGCTTGGTGTAGCGCACGACCAACCCCATGACGACGGCGAGCAGCAGGTAGAAAATCGAGGAAGTGGTGACGGCCGCGCCGGGCGCATCGGCGCCTCCGGCGACGGCCTTCTGCACGAAGGTGCCGGCGGTGACATCGGCGAAGGCGATGATGACGTAGATCAGCGACACCCAGATGAAGGCGAGGAAGAGGAGGTAGCTGCGACGGTTCATGTGGCAGCGCACCACCTCGGCGATCGAACGGGCGTTGTGACGCACGGAGGCCACGAGGGTCGCGAAGTCGTGCACGCCGCCGATCAGGATCGCGCCGACGATGATCCAGATCCACGCGGGCAACCAACCGAACAGGGTGGCGGCGAGGATGGGGCCGACGATGGGGCCGGCGGCTGCGATGGCTGAGAAATGCTGGGGGAGCAGGTACGAGGCCCTGGCCGGTTCGAAGTCGAGTCCGTCGCGTTGCGTGTGCGAAGGGACCGGAGCGGAGGCGTCGAGGTGGAAATAGTTGGCGAGGTAGCGGCCCATCCAGCGGTAGGCGAGGCCGAGCACGAGCGCGGAGACGATGAGGAAGAGCAGGAGTGACATCGGAAGGCGGGGTGCGAAACAGAACCGTTGCGACGGACGAAAGACGGAGGGGGTGTCGCGACGGTAGGAACGGGCGGCCTGATGCCAAGCCCGGGTTACGAGGTGACAGCGACGTGGGCGTGGACCCCGCGTGGAATCTGCGCCACGGCGAACCGGTTACAGCGCGGCACGGTAGGCGCTGATCACGGCGGCGGGATCGGCGGCCGCCAGGACTTCGGAGACGACCACCACGCGCTCGCCGCCGGCCGCACGGACGGCGGCAAGGTTGGTACGTTTGATGCCGCCGATGCAGAACCACGGCAGCGCCGGTCGCGTGGAAGCGACGTGGCGAACCAGTTCGAGGCCGACCGGCGTATAGTCGGGTTTGGTGGGCGTGGCGAAAACCGGACCGACGGCGAAGTAGTCGAGTGTGCCGGCCGGCAGGGTTTGCGCTGCGGCGGCCTGGGCGGGCGAGTGGGTGGAGAGTCCGAGCAGTCGGCCGGGGCCGAGGCGGGCGCGGGCGAGTTGCGGAGCGAGGTCGTCCTGCCCGACATGCAGCCCGAGTTCCGGATACGCGAGGGCGAGGTCGAGATCGTCGTTAACCACCAGCGGGGGCGGGGCGGTTACGACCGCGCCCGGAGTGAAGAGCGGCCGGATCTCCTCAAGGAGCGCACGGCGCTCGGCGGCGGTCTCGCGTTTGGCGCGAAGCTGGATGACATCGGCTCCGCCGGCGAGGAGCGCGCGGCAGACAGCAGTCCAGCGGTCGCGGGGCACGTAGCCGGTGTCGAGGATGGCGTAGAAACGGGCGGAGCGGAGAGCGTGCACGGCGGCGCAGGATGGTGCTGCTGCCCCGACCTGCAACGGCGGAGTGGCGGCGGCTCCGCGAGTGGTCGATCAGCCGGCGTCGGCGTCGCCGGTGATGAACAGGTCCGGCGGCATGCGGGCGAAGAAGTCCTCCATGTAGGACGTCGTCGCCTTGCCGGAGCAGAAGACCGGGTCGCTAATGATCGCCTTTTGCAGCGGGATCGTGGTCTTTACGCCGCGGATCAGGTACTCGCTCAAAGCACGGTAAGCCCGCTGTAGCGCCACCTGCCGGGTGGACCCGTAGGTGATGAGCTTGCCGATCATCGAGTCGTAGTAGGGCGGGATGGCGTAACCGCCGTAGGCGTGGGAGTCGACGCGCACGCCGTGGCCTCCAGGGGCGTAGTAGAGGCCGATGGTGCCCGGCGAGGGGGCGAAGTTGCGCGCGGGATCCTCGGCGTTAATGCGGCACTCGATGGCGTGCTTGGTGAAGGTGATGTCCTTCTGGTCGAAGGCGAGATGCTCGCCCGCGGCGACGAGGAGCTGCTGTTTCACGAGGTCGATGCCGGTCACCTCCTCGGTGACGGGGTGCTCGACCTGGATGCGGGTGTTCATCTCGATGAAGTAGAACTCGCCCTTCTCATCGACGAGGAACTCGATCGTGCCGGCGTTGGCGTAGCCCGCGGCCGTCGCGGCGGCGATGGCCGCCTGGCCCATGCGCGCACGCAGGTCGGGGGTGAGGAACGGCGACGGCGACTCCTCGATCAGCTTCTGGTGGCGGCGCTGGATCGAGCAGTCGCGCTCGCCGAGGTGGAGGATCTTGCCGTGTTCGTCGGCGAGGATCTGGAACTCGATGTGTCGCGGGTTCTGGATGTAGCGCTCGACATAGACGGCGCCGTTGCCGAAGGCCTTTTCGGCCTCGTTGCGGGCGACGTGGAATTCCTTGGCGAAGGAAATGTCGTTGTGCGCGATGCGCATGCCGCGACCGCCGCCGCCGGCGACGGCCTTGATGATGACCGGGTAGCCGATGCGGCGGGCGACCGTGAGGGCCTCCTCCTCGGTCGAGACCGGGCCGTCGGATCCCGGAACGATCGGCACCCCGGCGCGACGTACCGTGTCCTTGGCGACAGCCTTGTCGCCCATCATGCGGATGCTCTGGGCACGCGGGCCGATGAACTTGATGCCGCAGGTCTCGCACTGCTCGGCGAAGTCGGCGTTTTCGGAGAGGAAGCCGTAGCCGGGATGGATGGCGTCGACATCGGCCACTTCGGCGGCGCTGATGATGCGGTCGGCGCGCAGGTAGCTCTCGTTGCTGCGAGGCCCGCCGATGCAGATGGCCTCGTCGGCGAGCTGGACGTGGAGGGACTGGAGATCGGCCTCCGAGTAGACCGCGAGGGTCTTGATGCCGAGCTCTCGGCAGGCGCGGACGATGCGGAGCGCGATCTCGCCGCGGTTGGCGATGAGGACTTTCTGGATCATGCGCGCGGGCTCAGCCCTGCTTGAGCTTGAAGAGGCGTTGACCGTATTCGACCGGCTGGCCGCTCTCGACGAGACACTCGACGACGGTGCCCTTCACCTCGGCCTGGATCTCGTTCATGATCTTCATGGCCTCGATGATGCAAACGGCGGATTTCTCCGTGACGACCGAGCCGACCTCGACAAACGCCGTGCTCTCGGGGGAGGCGGCGCGATAGAAGGTGCCGACCATCGGTGACTTCACGTAGATGATACCTGCATCCTCGGTCAACGAGGCGGAGACCGCCACGGGCGCCGCGGCCGGGGC
>JAEXPL010000419.1 GCA_023446865.1 Verrucomicrobiota bacterium
GTGCAGGAGCAGCTGGAGTTGACCTCGGTGATGGTGATGGGCGTGTTGCCGGCGTTGACGAAACCGAAGACGGCGTGGGCGGCGCCCTCGTCGGCCCGAACTTTCAGGGCGATCTTCTGGGAATCCCAAGCGAGCTCGGCGCGGGCGCTCCCGACGAGACAAACGACTGCGAGCACAGCGGCGGAGAGGAGGGGACGGCCGAGGCGGGGCATGGCGGCAAGCTCAGTGGCCGAGGCGGCGATAGTCGAGCACGGTGTGGCTGATCGCGCCGGCGGCCACGGCGGCGACGTCGGTGAGCGGTTCGTCGGGGGAGAGATCGCGGCCGAGGGTGAAGGCGAAACGGTGGTCGCCGGCGGCATCGGCCGGAGCGAAGAGGCGCGGCAGGACGTTGTGGGCCGGGACGGTGCGGCGCACGGGCGAGTCGGGCCGGGCAGGGTTGGGAAAGTTGAGGTTGTGGACGGTGAAACTTTCCCGCGCAGTCCCGGCCAGCAGCGCGGGCGCGAGGCGGGCGGCGTGTTGCGCGGAGAGGCGGATGGTGGCGTGGAGTTCTGGATTCGGGCGGCCGCCGTGGGCGCGCAGCTCGGCGAAGGCCTCCATCGGGATGTCCTGCGAGAGCGCGACGGTGGGCAGGCCGTGGAGCGCGCCTTCCCACGCGCCGCCGATGGTGCCGCTGGCGAGGATGAAGGCCAGCGAGGTGTTGCGGCCGATGTTGATACCGCTGACGACGCCGTCGATCGCCGGACCGTCGGCGGGCAGGAGGTGGGCGAGGGCGATGTTGACGCAGGCGCGGGGGGTGCCGTCGATCGCCCAAGTGGGGCAGCCGAAACCGCGGTCGGAGCGGGCGGAGCGCACGGGGCGGTGGCGGGATTTGGCGGCGCCGATCCAGCTTTGTTCGCCGGCGGGCGCGGCCACGAGGAGCCGATGGCCGGCGGCGGCGAGGGCGTGGACGAGTTCGGAGAGGAAGACGGAGTCGAGACCGTCGTCGTTGGTGACGAGCAGATGCATGCGAAGCGCCCTTGGATGGAGGAGAGGCGCCGGCGATGCAGCGAAAAACGCCGGGAAAACGCGGCGGTGCGACCGCTCAACCCGCCAGCGTTTTCTCGGCGGGACGGCCCAGCAGGGCGTGGAGGCGGAGGAGCAGTTGGTAGGGGCTGAACGGCTTGGGCAAGAACGCGTCGGCCCCGGCGGCCGTGGCGAGCGGACCGGCGTCGCGTTCGTCGCACGCAGAGGTAATAAGGATGGGGATGCGGCGCTCCCCGGGAAGGCTGGTGCTGCGCACGCGTTCGCACAGGCTGAGGCCGACGATATCGGGCAGCATGATGTCGATCACGAGCAGATCCGGCGCAAAGGTGCCGAGCGCACAGAGCCCTTCGGCGCCATCGCCTGCGGTCAGGACATCGTGCCCGGCAGGGCGGAGGGTGACCGCCATCAAGTCGGAGAGGTCCGGATCGTCTTCAATGATAAGGATGCGCGCCATGGAAGCGCCGGACATTGGCTGCGGCGCAAAGGTTCCCGCAACCTCGTGGGGTTACATCTGCGCAACATCCGCCGGGGGCGTGCCGCGGCCGCCGCCGGCGGGTTTGTTCACCGCGATCGGCGGACGTTCAGACGAGTGCCGAGAAGTCGAGGATGCGCGGTTGGACGAGACGCTCGAAATCGCGGTAGTGCATCTGGATCAGCTCGGTGTGGCTGCCCGCGTTGAAGGCGATGAACTCGTCCTCGGTGAGCTCACGGGCGACGTAGACCGGCAGGTCGAACAGGTTGCCGAACGGCGGCATCGCCCCGGTTTCGCAGCCCGGGAAACAGTCGCGGAAGTCCGACTCGTGGGCCATCTCGATACGCACGGCGCAGGAGAGTTCGCCGAGCACCTCGACATCGACGTGCAGGCTGGCCGGCAGCACGGCCATGGCCAGTTCGCCGTCGATGCGGACGATGACGGTCTTCGCGATCTCGCGACCGGAGATATGGCTGGCGGCGGCGATTTCTTGGGCGGTAAACGCGGGCGAGTGCGAGATGACGGTGTAGCGGATCTGCTCGCGATCAAGGTATTCGCAGAGGGTTTTGAGGACCATAGATGCTCCTTTCCGCAGCGGGTTCTGGGGTAGTAGTGCGGTGCATCGCGCGCCGCGATGTCGATAAGGTATGCGGGGATGCGGCCGGCGTCCACCGGCACGACGATTTGGCGAAACCGGTCGGCGCGGGACCGAGGCCGCGAGTGGTGTTTCCCGGGCTTGCCGAGTGGCGGGGAGCACCCATTCTGGGGGCATGACTTTCCGACCGAAGGCACTCCTGGCGGCAACCCTGACCCTCGCGGCGGTGACTGGGCTCCACGCCCGCTCCGGCTTCAAGTGGGAGGAACTGGAGATCATCGACCAGAAGTGGCCGCAGGCCGCCGTGACGACCACGGGTCTCCGCTATATCATCACACGCGAGGGGCACGGCGAGACGCCGAAACCCGGCGACACCGTGAAGGTGCTGTTCAAGGGCATGTTCTTCGACGGCCGCGTGTTCGACCAGACGACGCCGGTGGGCGGTCCCTTCGTGTTCCGGATCGGCCGCGGCGAGGTCATCGACGGCTGGGACGAGGCGGTCGCGATGATGCGTGTTGGTGAGAAGCGGACACTGATCGTGCCCTACGACCTCGCCTACGGGTCGCGCGGCCAGCCCCCGCGGATTCCGCGGCAGACGTCGCTGGTCTTCGAGGTCGAGCTGCTTTCCTTCGAGCGGAACCCGGCGTCCAAGGAGGCGAAATGAAGTCCGGCCTTGTCCGTCCGTTGGTCCTGGTCGTGGCCGCGAGCCTGCTCGGCGCCTGTGCGAAGAAGGAGGAGCCGGCTCCCCCGCCGGCCGCCGCGGCGCCGAAACCGCCGCCGGCCTCGAACGAGGAGGTTTGGACCGGCGAGCAGGTCGCCTTCATCCGCGAGAAGTTCGGCGAACTGCAGCGGACCGATTCGGGCCTCTTCTACAAGATTCTGCAACCGGGCCAAGGGGCGGAGAAACCGCCGCGCGCGAAGCTTTGCACGGTCAACTACCGCGGCACCTTGCTCGATGGCCGGTTGTTCGACGAATCCGCCCGCCACGGCGGGCCGTTCAAGTTCCGCGTCGGCCTGGGCCGCGTGATCAAGGGCTGGGACGAGGCGGTGGCCGACATGCGCCGGGGCGAGAAACGCCTGATCGTTGTACCCTACTGGCTTGGATACGGGGTGAAGGGGCAGATTCCCGTGATCATGCCGCGGGCGACGCTGGTCTTCGAGATCGAGTTGCTGGATTGGGAGACCACCACGAAGGTGCCGGGGTCCGAGTGACCGCCGCGCACCCCGACCGTTTCCCACCGCCATGTTCGACATCCAGTACAATTTCTTCCGCGACCTCGACCGGCGGTGCGTCGCCGAGGGCGTGACCGATGCGCAGTGCGCGGCCGTCGTCGAGCTGAAGCGCAAGACGATCGGCTCCGCCCTCAACCGCAGCAATCCCCTGGTGGCGGAGGTGCTCGCGGGCCGCACGACCTTCGTTGCGACCTATGACGGCTTCTCCCGGTCGTTTCGCGGGCTCCGGCGGTTCGTGCCGAAGAGCCACGATGCGGAGTGGAACGCACGGCTCGAACAACTCGCGCTGATCGTGCCGAACGTCCGCCATTTCCGCCGCCGCAGCCTGTTTGCGGCGGACAACCCGACGACTCTGACGCTATACGGCGCGGTCGCCGGCCTGGCGACGTGGGCGGTGCTCTCCGGCGATGTCGAGCCGGGCGAGGCCGCGCCGCTGCCCTGGGCGGGTGCGCCGACCGCGCTCGTCGCGGGGGCGGCCGCGCTGGGCTTCGCCTTCGGGACCGCGGCGATGTTCAAGTACCGAATTCGCGACTACAAGCAGATCCACGCCCGCGAGGCCGCGGGCTACATGGACCTCAGCTACGGCTTCTTCCGCGCGGACGACAATCAGGGCTGGGCGGAATCGTTGCGGGCCGAGGCCGACGCCGCGCGGGCGAAGCTCGCCCGACCGGACTGAGCCCCGGTGGGCGGCGGGAAACTTGCGTGGCGGCGCGTGTGCCGCTCTAGTGCCGGCGTTCCGCGATGACCAACGCCGCCACCACCACCGCCTCCGCCACGCCGTCGGCCTTCGTGCTGCTGCTGTTCAACGAGTCGAATCTCGCGTTGCTCCAGCGTGTCGGGCCGGATGCGCCCTGGCGCGCGACGGCCTCCGGTATGGTACCGGCCGGGAGCAGTGCCGATGCGGCGGCCGCGGCGGGTCTGCAGGCGGTGGCGGGCGCCTGTACCGGAGTGGTGCGGGTGGCGACGCTCGGCGAGCGGGCATTGTATTTCGCCCTTGCGGAGAATCGCCGGGGCGGCCTTCCCCCCGGCCGGGGCGAATGGCGGCGGTTCTCGCTCGGGGAGATGGCCGGGCTGGCCGCGGGCGGCGCGCTCGACGCGGACCTGGCCGCGGTCCTGCCGGAAGCGCGCGAGCAGTCGATCCGCATTCCGTACCTGAACCACCGAGACAACGACTACATCTACCGTTTCCGCACCGAGCAGCAGCGCAACCGGGCGGTCTACCGTCTCGATCCCGAGGCGAGCCGGCTCTACCAGAGCGGGCTCTGCGAGGCGATCAAGCGGCTCAAGCGCACGAAGGAGCGCAGTTCCGCGGCGCCGGCCGAGCTGGACTTCGGCGCGATCACCTATGTGCTGCCGAGCCATTTCGGGTTCTGCCTCGGCGTGCAGAACGCGATCGAGCGCGCCTACGAGACGATCGCGGGCAACCCCGGCCGGCGGGTGTTCATGCTCAGCGAGCTGATCCACAACCCGTTCGTGAACGAGGACCTCGTGGCGCGCGGACTGCGTTTTCTCCAGAGCGACAAGGGCCGTCCGGTCGTCGATCCCGTCTCCGGCCGCACGCTCTGGGACGACCTGCGCCGGGACGACATCGTGATCATCCCCGCCTTCGGTGCGACCGACGCCGACAAGCGCCGGCTGATCGATCGCGGCATCGAGCTCAACCGGCACGACGCGACCTGCATGCTGGTGGAGAAGGTGTGGAAGGCGGCGCGACGGTATGGTCAGTACGGGTACACTGTCATCATCCACGGGAAGCACGAGCACGAGGAGACGAAGGCGACGTTCTCGAACAGCGCGAAACATGCGCCCTCGCTGATCATCCGCGACGCCCGGGAGGCCGAGCAGCTCGCCGCGGTGATCGGGGAAGTGGACCCGGCGGCGGCACGCGCGCGGTTCGACGCGACCTTCGCCGGACGGCACACACCCGCGTTCGACCCGGTGCGCGATCTCCGGCGCGTGGCGGTGGTCAACCAGACGACGCTGCTGCGGAACGAGACCTTGCGCATCATCGACGTGCTCGAGGCGGCCTACGCGCGGGCGTTCGGCTCTGCCGCGGTGGCGGAACACCTGTATTCCGAGAGCCGCGGCGACACGCTCTGCTATGCGACCCAGGTCAACCAGGACGCGCTGGTGCGCGCGTTGGCCGGACCGCTCGACGTCGCGTTGGTCGTGGGGGGCAAGAACAGCTCCAACACTTTCCAGCTCTTCCGACTGTGCGAGGCGCAGCTCGGCGATCGTGCCCACTACATCCAGTCCGAGCGCGACATTGTCTCGCGGGAGGCGGTCGACCATTTCGTGTATCCGCACGGTCCGGCCGATCCGCGCGGCGGATGTTTTGAGCGACGGGCCTTCCTGCCCGAGGGACGGCCGCCGCGGTTGCTCATCACCGGCGGGGCCTCGTGCCCCGACGGTCTGATCCAGCAGGTGATCGTGCGCATCAACTCGTTCTTCCCGCCGGAACGCTTGCGACCGATCGACGAGGTGATCGCGCGGCTGGAGGCGGCGGCCGCCGCGCCGGAGCATCAGGCGGACTGAAGCACGGTGCTCACCGCCGGTGGTGCCGCTACGAGTTGCGGTCGGCGGTTGCCGGCCGGAGTTTCCGGGAAACTCTGGACCGCATGCTTGCCGGTTCTCGTTTCGCCCTGTTCCTCGCGCTGTTTCTCCCGGCCTGTCTCACCATGAATGCCACGTCGCTTCCTCCTTCCGCTCCGTCGCCCGCGCCGCAGGTGCTCCAGTCCGCCTATCTCGGCGGCGGCTGCTTCTGGTGCCTGGAGGCGTATTTCGAGACCTTGCCTGGTGTCGTGGCGGTGGTTTCCGGCTATGCGGGCGGGCACGCCGTGAGTCCAACCTACCGCGAAGTGTGCAGCGGCGAGACCGGGCATGCCGAGGTGGTGCGGATCGATTTCGATCCGGCGAAGATCTCGTACGAGACGCTGCTCGAGAAGTTCTGGCTCGTGCACGATCCCACGACGCTCAACCGCCAAGGACCGGACGAAGGCACGCAATACCGCTCGATCATCCTCTTCACCGACGAGGCCCAACGGGCCGCAGCGGAGCGTTCGCGGGCGGCGGTGCAGGCACGGCTGGAGGACCGGGTGGTGACGGCGATCGAACCGTTGCAGCGCTTCTGGGAGGCGGAGGAGTACCATCAGGACTATTTCCGCCGAAATCCGAACCAAGGATACTGCCGGGCCGTCATCGCTCCGAAACTGAAGAAGCTCGGTGTGAAGTGATCGGCTCGGTTGCGCCGCGGACGCTCGCCTCAGGCGACCATGAGGTAATCGCGCCCTTCGATCCGACCTTGGGCGCAGTGTTGGGCGCGGATGAACTCCCGGGCTCCGCGTGTGCCGACCGCGCCGAGGATGAAGCAGCGGTGGGGCGGCGGCGCGGCTTCCGGGGCGAGCACGGGGAGGCCGGCGATGGTGCCGCCGATCTTGCGGGCGGCGACGTCGATGTAGCCGGCCAGGCGAATGCCGTGGTTGGCGAGCGCGGCGAAGCGGCGGCGGGTGGGCTTGCCCGCGCCCCGCAGGAGGATCGGGCGCTCCGGTGCGACCTGCCGGTGCAACCAGCAGGCCAGATAGTGGCATTTGCAGGCGTAGAATGCGTCGACGGAGTACCGCGGATGGGTGCGGGAGAGGCGCTGCGGCGGGTCGTTCCAGATGAGCAGCGGCTCGGCAACTTTGCCGAAGCGCACGCCGGCATCCATCCAGCGGAGCCAGAGTTCGTAGTCCTCGGGCCAGTCGTGTTCGCGGTAGCCGCCATGGGCGTTTACCAGTTCGCGGCGGAACATCACCGACGGATGCGCGACCGGCGACTCGATGAAACGGTTCAGCGCAAGGTCCTCAGGACTGAGCAAGGAGTTGGTCCACTCCACGTGGAGCGCATAACCGCGCCGGGCGACGGGGTCGCCGCCGAATGTCACCTGCGTGGCGCAGACTCCGATATCGGGATGCGCGGCGAGGAAGGCGACCTGGCGCGCGAGGCGGTCCGGGTGGCACTCGTCGTCGGCGTCCATGCGGGCGACGAGCGGGCCGCAGGCGGCGGCGAGGCCGGCGTCGAGCGCGGCGACGAGGCCGGAGCCGGGGAGGGGGAGCGGGCGAATCCGCGGATCGGAGGCCGCGGCCGCGGCGAGGAATGCCGCGGTGCCGTCGGTCGAGCCGTCGTCGAGGGCGAGCAGCTCCCAGTCGGTGAACGACTGCCGGCGCAACGAGTCGAGCGCCCGCGGGAGCGTGGCGGCGGCGTTGCGAGCCGGCAGGACGATGGAGACGGCGGCGGGCATCGCGGCGGCGGGCCGCAGCGGTTCAGCGGTTGTCGCCGTCGAGGATGCGGCCGAGGCCGCCGAGCATGGATCCTTCGTCGCGGCCCCGGCCACCAGCCTTTGGCGACGCGGCGTAGATGCGGTCGGCGAGGCGGCTGAAGGGGAGCGACTGGAGCCAGACGCGACCGGGGCCGCGGAGCGTGGCGAAGAAGAGACCTTCGCCGCCGAAGAGCGCGGATTTTATCCCGCCGACAAACTGGATGTCGAAGTCCACCGACGGCTGGAACGCGACGATGCAGCCGGTGTCGACCCGGAGGGTTTCGCCGGCGGCGAGCGTACGTTCGTAGATGGTGCCGCCGGCATGCAGGAAACACCAGCCGTCGCCCTCGAGCCGCTCCATGATGAAGCCTTCGCCGCCGAACAGTCCGGCGCCGATCTTGCGGTTGAAGGCGATACCGACGCTCACGCCCTTGGCGGCGCAGAGGAACGAGTCCTTCTGGGCGATCAACGTGCCGCCCAATTCGGAGAGGTGCACGGGGACGATCTTGCCCGGGTAGGGGGCGCCGAAGGCGACGTGGCGTTTGGTCGCGGCGCGGTTCAGGTAGACGGTCATGAACAGCGACTCGCCGGTGAGGAGACGCTTGCCGGCGCCGAGCAACGAGCCGAGGAAGCCCGAGTTTTGCTGCGAGCCATCGCCGAAGATGGTCTGCATCTCGATGCCGTCCTCCATGAACATCATACCGCCGGCTTCGGCGAGGGCGGCTTCGTTGGGATCAAGCTCCACTTCGACGAACTGCAGGTCGTCGCCGTGGATCTTGTAGTCGATTTCGTGCATTGCGGGCATGGTGGTGCGTTGGGTTGTGCGGAGGGAAGAACACCGAGGACGGCCGGAAGTTGCGTGAAAAACCGCCTTCAGCCGCAGAGCCGGCCGGGCGATCGGTCTTCGTCGAGCTCGATCAGGTCGAACATCGTCTGGGCGCCGGAGGCGGCGAAGCCGTATTCGGCCGCGCGTTGCCGGACGCGTTCGCTGGTCTCGTCGCGCCAGCCGAGCTTCGTCATGAAGGCGTTCCAGACGGCGCACTCCTCGTCGGAGCGCGGGGTGCCCGCGGCGTGGGCCCAGGCGAGAAGCTCCTCGTCGGTTCCGCCCTGGCGGGTGTGGGCGACGAGATCGGCGTAGCGGATACCGAGGAAGCGGCAGCAGCGGCCGTCGAAGAAGCGGTTGTTGGGTTCGCCGAGGTTGGCGGCGAATTCGGGCGGGAGCCGGCCGGCGGCATGGAGACGGATCTTGTCGAGCATGCGGCCGAAGTAGACGAGGCGACCGACCTTGTCGTAGGGCGAGCGGAGACCGGGTATGTTGGGCATGGTGAAGATGGGAAACGGTACTTGCCGGTGCGGTGCCGGCCGGACTCGAGCCCCCGAGGGTGTCCCGCAGAGAGGCTGCGCGCGAACAGAACCGCGTGTTGCGGGGAAGGCAACGGGATGCTGCGGGCGGCGTACGGGACCGTGATGCGGTCACGAGGGGCGCGCGTGTCGGGCGCATGAGGGCGGAGCCGCGGTGGCGCGCTCTGCGTTGTTCCTACGCCCTGGTTTCCGCCCGGCCTTTGCCGCCGAGACCGCAATCGCGATTGCACTTCGTGGCGGGGTTGTTTTTCTCATGCCGCGTTCGATGAAGTACCCCGCTTTCGGCAAGTCATTCCGCGGCAGAGCATGGGCGGCCGTGCGCGCGGACTGGCACCTGAAACGCGGCGAGGCGGAGCGGATGCGGTGCGGCGGTTGTATGGCGGATACCTTTTCCCTATGTCGAAACTGATCCTTTGCGTGGAGGATGAACTGCTCGCGGCGGAAGCCGTGAGGCGGGTGCTCGGTAGCGCCGGCTTCGAGGTGCAGTTGGCGGCGACGGCTGCGGCGGCTCTCGAGGCCATGCAACTGCGCCGGCCCGACCTGATTCTGCTGGATCTGCTCCTGCCGGATGTGAACGGCTACAGTTTCATCGATCTGCTGCGGGACCACCGGGACTTGGAGCAGGTTCCGATCGTGATCGTGAGCGGCTGCGCGTCGCCGGAGGCGCAGAGCCTTGGCCGGGAACTCGGTGCGCGGGCGTACCTGATCAAGCCCTTCACCGCCCAGGAGTTGATCGATTGCGTGAAGACTGTGCTTGGAGGCGAGGTGAAGGCGGGCCGCTGACAGCGATGCGGCAGCGGCGAGGCGCGTGTCCCTGATCCTCACGATGCACTGGCTGCGCTGCACAGGAGGTGACGGTGTCCGTGGGTAGGGGCCGCGCCCCCCGCCCGCCCCCGGGGGCCGGCCCCCGGGGGG
>JAEXPL010000421.1 GCA_023446865.1 Verrucomicrobiota bacterium
ATCCAGGGGTTCACGGGGCAACTCAGCGTCTTCAACTGGCGCGGCGGCCCGACATACCGCTGTCTCTTCCCCGAGGCGCCCGAGCCGGGCCCGGTGCCGAACTGCGGCGAAGCCGGCGTACTGGGCGTGTTGCCCGGCTTGATCGGCACCGCGCAGGCGACCGAGGCCGTGAAGCTGCTCGCGGGCATCGGCGAACCGCTCAGCGGCCGGCTGTTGCTGTGGGACGCGCTCACGATGCAGATGCAGACCGTGTCGTTCGCGGCCGATCCGCGGGCGCGGGAGATTCGCGAACTGCCGCCGGAGTCGCCGACAACCTGCGGCCTGCCGGCCGCGGCCGACGAGGAGATTTCGCCGGCGGAGCTGTGCGCGTTGCTCGCCGGTCCGAAACCGCCGCGCGTGCTCGATGGGCGCGAGCCGGCGGAGTGGGCGACGGGCGTGATCGCCGGCGCGGTGACCGTGCCGCTCGGCCAGCTGGAGCGTGACGGCGCCGCGGCGTTGCCCGCGGAACTGACGCCGAGCGCGCCGCTGGTGGTCGTGTGCGCCGGCGGTGTGCGCAGCCTGCGCGCCGTCCGTTTTCTGCGCGAGCGCCACGGTTTCAGCGCCGCCCGCAGCCTCCGCGGCGGCATGCGCCGGTGGTGAGGCGGCGGTGACGAATTGCGGCTGCGCGCCGTGCTGCCCGCGCGTTTGCGGGTTGATCCGGGGCCGCGGGCTCGGCGAGCGTGGAGGCACCTTGGCCGCTCCACAAACCTCCCCCTCTGCTGCCGCCGACTCCCGCTGGCTCCGTCCGTGGCTCGTGGCGGTGCTGCTCGCACTCGGCATCGGCGCGGTGTACTGGAACGCGCTGCAGACGCCGTGCGTGCTCGACGACAATCTGCTGATCAAGGACAACCTGACGGTGCGCTCGCTCTGGCCGTTGAGCGGGCCGCTGTCGCCCAAGGCGGACGGATCGCCGGTGGCCGGTCGCCCGCTGCCGAACCTCACGTTTGCCATCAACTATGCGATCAGCGGCGACGCGGTGTGGGGCTGCCATGCCGGCAACATCGTGCTGCATCTGTGCTCGGCGCTGGTGCTGTTTGCGCTGTTGCGCCAGGTGCTGGCGCGCCCGGTGGTGCCCTTGCGTTTGCGCAACGACGCCGCGCTCGTCGCGGCCGCGGTGGCCCTGCTCTGGGCGTTGCATCCCCTCCAGACGGCGGCGGTGACCTACATGTCGCAGCGCACCGAGCTGATGGTTTCGTTCTTCTATCTGGTCACTTTGCTGGCGGTCGGGCGCTCCGCCGTGGCGGAACGCGGCGGCCGGTGGTGGGCCGCCCTCGCCGTGCTCGCGTGCGCGGCGGGCATGGCGTGCAAGGAGGTGATGGTATCCGCGCCGCTGCTCGCACTGCTGTACGACCGGACGTTCTTTGCCGGCACCTTTCGCGCGGCATGGCGGGCTCGCTGGCGGATGTACGCCGGCCTGATGGCGGGCTGGATCTTGCTCGGCTACCTGAACTTGGATTCACGCGGCCGGGGCGGGACGGCGGGCTTCGGCTTGGTGGTCACGCCGCTGCAGTATGCGGCGACGCAGGCCGAGGCGCTGCCGCGCTACCTCGGGCTGGCGTTCTGGCCGCGAGATCTGGTCTTCGACTACGGCATGCATGTGGCGCGCGACCCGGTGGTGATCGTGGCCGGGCTGGTGGTGGTCGGCGGACTGTTCGCCGCGACGGTGGTCGCGCTGCGGCGCCGACCGGTGGCGGGGTTTGTCGGGGCACTGTTCTTTGCCGTGTTGGCGCCGACCTCCAGCTTCGTGCCGGTGGTGACCCAGACGATGGCCGAGCACCGGATGTACCTCGTGCTGGCGGGGGTGCTGGCGTTGGTGGTGGGGGTGTTGTGGCGCTGGCTGGATCGACGCATCCTGCTGCCGCTCCTCGGGGTGGCGGCTATCGGCGCGGGCGCGCGGACGGTCGTGCGCAACGCCGACTATGCCGTGCCGGAGCAGCTGTGGCGCAAGACGGCGCAGCAACGGCCGGACAGTGTGCGCGCATACAACAATCTCTCGGTGGCGCTGTACGACCGGGGCGCTTGGGGCGAGTGTGCCGCGGCTTTGGCGGAGGCCGTGCGTTTGAACCCGAAGGACTGCGACACACTGCGCAATCTCAGCCGGCTCGATCTGGTGTCGGGCCGGGCGGCGCTGGCCGTGGAGCGCGCGGAGATGGCGCAGCGGCTCGAGCCCGAGTCCGCCTACGGCTGGATCGTGGTGGCGGTCGCGCGGATGGGCGCCGGGCGGCTGCCGGAGGCGCAGCAGGCGTGGCAGGAGGTGTTGCGTCTGCGCCCGGACTGGCCGCAGGCGCACCTCGGGCTGGGCGATGTGCGGGCGCGGCGGGGCGAAGCGGAGGCGGCAATTGCCGAATACAACGAGGCGCTGCGGCTGCGTCCGACGTTTGGGGCGGCGCATCTGGCCCTCGCCCGTGCGCTCGGCGGGCTTGGGCGCCGGGACGAGGCGTTGGCGCACGCGCAAGAGGCGGCGCGGCTCGATCCGCGTTCGGGGCCGGCGCTGGCGCTCACGGCCCAGATGCTCTTCGAGCTGGAGCGAACCGATGAGGCGGTGGCGGCCTATCAGGCGCTTCTCCAGACACAGCCGAACTTTCCCGAAGCGTTCTACAACTACGGCAATGCGCTGATTGTCGTCGGCCGCGCGGCGGAGGCGCTGGCGCAGTTCGACGAGGCGGCGCGCCGCGGCGGTCCGAGCGCGCCGCTGCTCGTCTCCCGGGCGGTGGCGTTGTTGGACCTCGGCCGGATGGACGAGGGCGCTGCGACCTTGCAGGAGGCGCTGCGGCTCGATCCGCGTCACGGGCCGGCGCTGGAGCTGCAGCGGCAGCTTATGGGGCGGAGGCAGTGAGACTGCGTTGCGCGGCCGGGCACTCGGTGGCCGGTGTCAGATCCTCGATGCCGAGATGGTCGCGCTCGTGGGCCATGCACCGGCGCGGCGTCGCCTGAAGTCGAATGCGGGCGCGCCTGCTCCGATCGTCCGCGCCGGCCGGGGGGCGGAATCGTTGCCGGCGGATTCCGCAGGCCACTACTCGGGTTCAACGGATGGCCATGAAGCCGACGCGGAACTGTGTCTCGGCGCGCTCGTCGTAGTGGAGGAGGCTTTCGCCCCAACCATCGAAGAACTGGAGGTGGAGGTAGCCGTGCACGAAGCCGAGCGGCAGGAAGTCGTTGATCTTCGCGAAGGGGTAGGTGGCGTCGAGGAGCAGGCTGCCGCGGCCGGAGGTGCCCAGACGCGCGGTGGCGGCAAGTTTCCAGCTGCGCGGGTGCTCGAGGGCGAAGAGGAAATCGCCGTAGCCGCGAAAGTGGTCGATGTCGGCGTTCTCGCTCTTATCGAGGTAGTAGTAGAGCTTGGGTGACACGAGGAACTGCCAGCCGTCGGTCTCGCCCCAGCGGAGGGTGGGGC
>JAEXPL010000441.1 GCA_023446865.1 Verrucomicrobiota bacterium
ACAGGCAGACGCTCTAACCAGCTGAGCTACCACCCCGTGGAACGGGAGAGGCGCGACGGTAGAAACGCGAGGGGGGGTGTCAAGAACCCTTTGGACAACTTTCTTCGCGCCGCAATCCGGGCGGTGACGGGACCGTTTTCCCTCTAGAAATCCGCCGAGCCGGGTGTGCGCGCGAACGGAATCACGTCGCGGATGTTGGCGACGCCGGTGACGAACATCAGCAGGCGTTCGAAACCGAGGCCGAAGCCCGCGTGCGGCACCGAACCATAGCGGCGGAGGTCGACGTACCACCAGTAGTCCTGCTCCTTCAGCCCTTGTCGCTCGAGATTGGCGCGCAGGACATCGAGACGTTCCTCGCGCTGGCTGCCGCCGATGATCTCGCCGATGCCGGGCACGAGCACGTCCATCGCGGCGACGGTGTGGCCGTCGTCGTTGACGCGCATGTAGAACGGTTTGATGTCCTTCGGGTAGTTGTAGACGGTCGTTGGACACTTGAAGTGCACCTCGGTGAGGTAGCGCTCGTGCTCGGCCTGGAGGGCGTTGCCGTGACAAACGGGATACTCGAATGCCTTGCCGCTCTTGAGGAGGATGTCGACCGCCTCGTCGTAGCTCACGCGCTGGAAGGGGCGTTCGAGGACGAAGTCGAGGCGGGCCAGCAGCTCCTTGTCGACGAACTTGCCGAAGAACTCGAGGTCGGCGGCGCAGTGGGTGCGGGCGTCGCGGATGAGGTATTTCACGAACTCCTCCGCCAGCGCCATGTCGCCCTGCAGGTCGCAGAAGGCCATCTCGGGCTCGATCATCCAGAACTCGGCGGCGTGGCGCGAGGTGTGGGAGTTCTCGGCGCGGAAGGTGGGGCCGAAGGTGTAGATGTTGGAGAGCGCACAGGCGAAGATCTCGCCTTCGAGCTGACCGCTGACGGTGAGGTAGGCGGGCTTGTGGAAGAAATCCTGCGCGAAGTCCACCGAGCCGTCCTCGCGCAGCGGCGGCGCCTTGGGGTCGAGCGTGGTCACGCGGAACATCTCGCCGGCGCCCTCGCAGTCGCTGGCGGTGATGAGCGGCGTGTGGACGTAGGTGAAACTGCGTTCCTGGAAAAACTGGTGGATCGCGTAGGCGAGCCGGCTGCGCACGCGGAAGACGGCGCCGAAGAGATTGGCGCGTGGGCGCAGGTGGGCGATCTCGCGGAGGAACTCCAGCGTGTGGCCCTTCTTCTGGAGCGGGTAGGTCTGGTCTGCCGCACCGACAACCGTGAACCCGGTGGCGACGACCTCCCATTTTTGCCCCTGGCCTTGGGAGGGCACGAGCCGACCGCGGACTTCGAGCGCGGCGCCGGTGGTGACCTTCTCGATCTGGGCGGCGTAGTCGGGCAGGGCAGCGTCGGCGACGATCTGGATGCCTTTCAGGCAGGAGCCGTCGTTGAGTTCGATGAAGGAGAATGCCTTGTTGTCGCGGCGGGTGCGAACCCAACCTTGGAGCAGGAGCGCATCGAGCGGTGTTTCGCGGGCCAGGGCGTCTTTGACGAGGGTGCGTTGCATGGTGGACGGGGCGGTTGAGCGGAGGGATGACTAGTGCCGCATTTGCGGCGCGAAGTCACAGAAGAAAAGGCGGCCTTTCTGCGCTGGGCCGGAACCTCAACCGAGGCCGAGGTCGAGCTGCATGGTCGCGGTCGGCGACGGGGGCGGCGGAGCAAGGCAGGCGGGATCGTCGTGGGCGGTGTTGTTGAGCCGCGGATGCACTGGCCGGGTGCGCAGCTCTTCGGCCGGAGCCGGGGCCAGGAGCGCAGCGAGACGGGCGGGGGCCGTGAGGGGATCGAGCCACTCATCGATGGCGGCCGCGCGAATGAGCACGGGCATGCGATCGTGAATCGGCGCGACGAGCGTGTTGGGCGCGGTGGTCAGAACGGCGAACGACTCAAACGGCTCCGCTCTGGGGCCGGCCCACCGTTCCCAGAGCCCGGCAAGCAGGAGCAGTTCGCCCCCGCGGTGCTCAAACAGCCACGGCCTGGGGCCGGCGGCGGTGCGCTGCCACTCGTAGAAGCCGTCGGCGGGCACGAGGCAGCGGCGGTGGCGGAGGGCGTCGCGGAAGGCCGGTTTCGTGGCGGCCGTCTCGGCGCGCGCGTTGACCAGCAGGGTGGGCGTTGCCGGGGTGGGGGACCATCCCGGCACCAGTCCCCACCGGAGCGTCGTGGCCTCGCGCTGGCGGGCATCGGGGCGGCGGCGGACCACCGGCAGCCGCTGCTGCGGCGCGGCATTGTAACGTGGAAGCGGTGACGGAAACTCGGGGACGCCCAGGGCAGCCGCGAGCTCGGCCGCCGGGCGACGAAGGAGGTAGCGTGTACACATGGCGGGCGAACGCCTCCGGCCGCGCTCAATCGCGGAGATCGGGAGTATGTTCGACGGTGTCGGGGGCGGCGCTCGGCGGGTCGCCAAAGGCGGTCTCGTAGGCGGCGGTGTAGCTCGCGAGGCTGAGCGCCAGTACGACGAATATGCCGACTCCGAAACACAGAAACCCGGCAATGAGCAGCGGGACGAAGGCGAGGTTGAGGAAGAAAAGCCGGAACCAGCGGCGGTTGGCGACCCGGCGGCTCACGTGGAGCGCCTCGAGCGGCGTGAAGCCACGGTCGATCACCAGCAGCGGCGCAAAGATCCATGCGGTGGAGATGTAGATCAGCGGAAGAATCAGGACCGGCATGGCGAGGATTGCTCCGACGAGCTCGCGCATTTCGGGCAGGCCGCCTTTTTGCAGAAACAAAACAACCAACTCGGAGAAAGGATCACCTCCGAGCGCGATCCGTGCGAGTTCCGAGCCATTGAGCCAACCGCTCTGGTGCAGGCGCCAGAGCAACGGTCCGAGCGCCAAGAGGGCCAGTGCCCGGGTGGTGAGCGTGGTGACCACCGTGAGCAGGACCAAGGGCTGGAACGCGCGCGTGAATCCGGCGAAGACATCGCCGGCGGTGGCCGCTTCGCCTCGGGAGAGGCGGAGCATCAGCCAGTAGGCGCCGGCCAGAAACACGAGTTGGAAGGCAAAGATGACGACGGATCCGAAATACGGGAGCCCGGAAAGAATGCCGGAGAGCAGCACGAGCAGCGTGGTGCCGCCCACGGCCAGCCAGAACCGGCGGGCGATAATCGCCCAGCCTTGGCTCAAGGTGTCGAATACGCTCAGCTGCCAGGGGTGGCCGACGCAGGCGCGCGCTGCCTCGAGCGGATCGCGCGGGGCCGCGGTGGGTGTGGGCTCGGCGGCGGATGGGGCCGTGATTGGTGCCGGACTTTCCAGCTGCGGAGGCGGGCGGGTGGCGAAGGCGGCGGCGAATTCGGGGACCTCGGCCAGCGGCGTCCATTCGGAAGCACCCTCGGGTCTGACCAGGGTTCGTCCATTGGCGCGGTTTTGCGCGATCCATTGGGCGAGCTGGGAGGCCGCGACCGGTCCGTATTCGCGGCCGTCGCCGCCGATGATTCGATACATGGTCGCCGATGATGGGAGGTCGGGACGCTGCTGCAAGGCCCGCGCGGCATCTTGCGCGGGTTGCGCGCCCGCGTGCCGCGTTCGGTCGGGCAGCGTTGGCGGTTAGGGTCTTCTACCTAGGCCGGCCTGCGGTCGAGGCCCTAGGGGTTTGGTCCCAGCTTGCTAGGGGTAAATTACCCTAGTTTAACAGGGCCGTCATCGCCCCACACGAGACACAAACAACTGCCGCAGAATGCGGCCTTGTCATTTCACCAGCAAACCCGGGGCGGTGGCAGCTCCCTGAGCCATGCACTCCCCAATCGCTTCCCGCTCTTGGCGGTTTTCCCCCGGCTCCGTGCGATTCGTCGGCCTCGCGATCTTGTTCGCGGCGGGCCCGGCCGGTGCCACCGACTTCCTGTGGTTCGGCCGCGATGGGAGCCTGGGCGGTCCCGGCACCTGGGGCGGGACCAACCAGACGACCAACGGTCGCTGGGGTCTGGATGCGAACGGCGACGGGATTGCCGACAACGCCACCAACTTGCCGTGGACCGATGGCTCTACGACCGCGCGCGCGGTCTTCGATGGTACCGGAGGTACGGTTACGCTGAGCAGCGGCCTGACCCTCCAGACGAACGGGCTCCTCTTCAAGGCCAACGGCTACACGATCGCGCCGGGCAACACCGGCAGTCGCCTCAACCTGGTGGGCGACACGCCGGTGATCACGGTCGACGGGACCACCCCGCCCACGGCGACGATCAGCGCGATCATCACCGGCAACGCGGGTCTGACCAAGCGGGGTAACGGAACGCTGACGCTCACCGGCGCCAACACCTACACGGGAGCGACCGCGGTCGATGCTGGCACGCTGCGGATCGGGGCGGGCGGCACTGTCGGCTCGATCGCGGCCAGCAGCGCAGTCTCCGTCGGCAGCGGCGCGACCGTGGAGATCAGCCGGAGCAGTGCGGTGACCTTCGCGAACTCCATTAGCGGCGCCGGCGGCTTGGCTAAAACCGGCACCGGCACGACCACCCTGACGGGGACGAACACCTACGCCGGCCCGACCACGATCACGGCCGGCACGCTGCAGGTCGGCAACAACGGCGCTGCCGGCACGCTTGGCACCGGGGCGGTGAGCGTGGCGAGCGGTGCGACGCTGACGTTCAACCGCAGCGACGCAGTGACCATCGCCAACGACATCGGCGGGGGCGGCAACCTCACAAAGCTACGGGCGACCACGACGACCTTGACCGGCACCAACACCTACACCGGCACCACGACCGTGAGCGGCGGGACGCTGCAGGTGGGGGCGGGCGGCGTTCTCGGCTCCCTCGGTTCCGGCAACGTGGCCCTTGCGACCGGTACGACGTTGGCTGTGAACCGCAGCGACGCGCTGACCCTCAGCAACGTGATCAGTGGCGCCGGCGACTTCCGGCAGGCCGGGGCGGGCACGACGACACTCACTGGTGCCAACACCTACACCGGCATCACGAACGTCACCGCGGGCACGCTGCAGATCGGGGCTGGCGGCACTACCGGACGTCTCGGGACCGGTGCAGTGGTTGTGGGTACGGGGGCGCAGCTCGCCTTCAACCGCAGCGACGCCGCCACGGTGGCGAACGCGATCAGCGGCGCCGGCGCGCTCACCCAAACGGGGGCGGGCACGACGATCTTGACGGGCACCAATTCCTATACTGGCGCGACCTCGGTCAACGCTGGCACGCTGCAGATCGGCAACGCCGGCAGGGCGGGCACGCTCGGCACCGGGACGGTGACGGTGGCCGATGGGGCGACGTTGGCGATCAACCGCTCCAACGCGTTGACGATCGCAAACGCCATCGGTGGCGCCGGCAATCTGGTGAAGAACGGGACCAACACCGTCACGCTCACGGGGGCCAACTCCCTCGCCGGGACGACATCGATCAACGGCGGGACACTGCAGATCGGTAGCGGCGGCACGAGCGGTTCGCTGGGCGCCGGCAACGTGAACATCGCGAGCGGCGCGACGCTGGCGGTGAACCGCAGCGATTCGCTCGCTTTGAGCAATGCGATCGCCGGTGCGGGCTCGCTGTCCAAGGCGGGTGCGGGCACGGCTTCGTTGACCGGCACCAACACCTACACCGGCACCACGACGGTGAGTGCGGGCACGCTGCAGGTCGGCGCGGGCGGCACCAGGGGCAGCCTCGGTTCCGGCACTGTGGTTTTGGCCAGAGGCACGACGTTGGCGCTCAACCGCGCCGACACGATCACCGTCGGCAACACGATCAGCGGTGCGGGCGGGCGCCTCACCCAGGCCGGTGCCGGAACGACGATCCTGACGGGCACCAACAGCTACACCGGCGTAACCACGATCGCGGCGGGCACGCTGAGCGTCTCCACGATCGGCAATGGTGGCGCGAACGGCAACCTGGGAGCGGCGACGAACTCCGCGGCGAATCTGGTCTTGGGCGGCGGCACGCTGCAGTACACTGGCGGCACGGCGGCCACGAACCGCTCGTTCACGTTGTCGGCCGGCACGACCTCGACGATCGAGGTGGCGAGTATTGGAACTAGTTTGACGATGTCCGGCGCGGGCGCTGCGACCACCGGAAGCCTCACGAAGACCGGCGCCGGAACCCTGATCCTCTCCGGTAACAACCTCTACACGGGTACGACCACCGTGAACGCCGGCATCCTCGCGCTGGGCGCTTCGAGCCGGCTGGCCGACGGCAGCGCGCTGACCGTCAACGGCGGCACTCTGGCGCTGGGCACCTATAGCGACACGGTCGCGCGGTTCACCTTGAACTCCGGCACGGTCTCGGGCTCGGGTACCCTTACGGCCACGGCTGGGCACACGGTTTCGAGCGGGTCGGTGGGCAGCATTCTCGGGGGCACGGGCAGCACATTGACCAAACAGGGAGCGGGCACGGTGGTTCTTTCCGGCGCCAACACCTACACCGGAGCGACGACGATCAACGGAGGGACGTTGGCCGTGAACGGCTCGCTGGTGCAGGGCTCGACCGTGACGGTGAATGCGGGCGGCACCTTGGCCGGTTCCGGTCGCGTCAACGGCACGACGATCGTGAACGGCCGGCTTTCGCCCGGCGCCGTCGACGTCAACGGCGTTGCCAGCATCGGTACCCTGACTACCGCGGCTCAGACTTGGGGTGGTGGCGCGGGCTACGTTTGGCAGATCAACAACGCTCTCGGCACCGCCGGCACGAACTGGGACCAGCTAACGCTCACCGGTGCGCTCACGATCGGCGCGACGCAGGCCTCGCCCTTCACCCTGCAGGTGATCGGCTTGGATGCCGCCGGTTCGGCGGGTGCGGTGCAGAACTTCTCCAACCAGAGCAGCTACGCCTGGTCGTTGCTGACGGCCACGTCGCTCACCGGTTTCAACGCCAACGCCTTCACGGTCGACGCCTCGGCCTTCGCCGCGAACAACGCGCTGGGTGGAGGCTCCTTCTCGATCGCCCAGCGGGGCAACAGCCTCGATCTGGTGTTCACGCCCGTGCCGGAGCCCAGGACCTACGCGTTGGTGCTCGGCGTGATCACGATCGGCTTCGTCGCCATCCGGCACTGGCGGAGGCGGGGGCTGGCGGTCTGAACGCAGCGAACAGTTTCGCGCGGCTGCGGGATTGACCGTGCCGACGCCGTCGGGCATCACCGCGCCCATGCTTTCGCCTGCGCTCGAGAAACTCCTCGTCTTTCAGGATCGCGACCAACGGCGCCTGGCGCTGGAGCAACAGATCAAGCGCGCGCCGGAGGAGATCGCCGCCGTGCGGCGCAAGATCGAGGAGGAACGCGCCGGGCTGGAGACGGCCAAAGGGGCGTTTCGCGAGGCCGAGGCGCGGCGCAAGGCGCTGGAGACCGAGATCGGCGCCGCCGAGCAGAAGGTGGCGCGCTTCAAGACGCAGCAGCTCGAGGTGCGGAAGAACGACGAGTATCAGGCTCTCGGGCACCAGATCGCGACGACCCAGGCCGAGATCGGCGGGCTCGAGGAGAAGGAGCTCGAGGCGATGTATGCAATCGACGAGGCGAAGAAGCAGGTGAAGGCGGCCGAGGCGACGGTGGCCGAGGCGATCGCGGCCCACGAGTCGCGCATCCGGCTCCTGCAGGAGAAGGAGGCCACGCTGCACTCCGATCTGGCCGCGTTGCAGGCCGAGTTGGAGAAGGCGCGCGCCGAGGTTCCGCCGGCGGCGCTCGAGACCTACCAGCGCATCGCGAAACGGGTGCCGCTGCCCGTCTGTGTCCCGATGCGCGACCAGAAATGCGGCGGCTGCCACCTCAAGGTTTCCAACGGCGTGCAGACCGATGCGCGCGTCGGCAGCAAGATCGTCTGCTGCGACAACTGCGGCCGGATCGTGTACTGGGAAGCCTGAGCCGGCTTTGTCGGCCGCTTCCGCCCGCCTCGCCGCCCCCGCTGCGCCCACTCTTTCCCCATGCACGACTACATCGAACGTTTCGTCGACCTCACCGATCCGGCCACCAATCGGCTGCACAACATGACCGTCGAGGAGGCCCGTGAGCGCATCCTGCACGGCACCCCGGAGTCGGTGCGCGAGATCGACGGCTCGTTTGCGATCGCGGCGCGCGAGGGCAAGCGCGTGCGCCTAGCGCGTTCGCTCGACCGGCCGCTGCGCTACTTCCTTGCGAAACGCACCGAAGGTCCCGCGCTGGTCGTCGCCGACCGGATCGACGCGATCTACCAGTTCCTCAAGAGCGAGGGGCTCGATCGGCAGTTCCATCCGAGCTACACGCGCATGGTACCGGCGCATTATGTGGTCGAGCTGCAGCTCATCGGCTGCCCGGATCCGGATCCCACCTACACCCGCTATTTCACCCCGACGCGGAACGCGCTGCCCTCCGACCTCGATCTGATCGGGCGGCAGTACATCGGCGCCTTGGCGGAGGAGACGGCGAAATGGCTGCGCGCCCTGCCGGAGCGCGAGCCCATCGGCGTGTGCTTCTCGGGCGGCGTCGACAGCGGGGCCGTGTTTCTCACGGTCTATCACGTGATGCAGCAGCTCGGAATGAGCCCGTCCCGGCTGAAGGCGTTTACGCTCAGTTTCGGCGATGGCCCCGACCTGCAGCAGGCGCGCACCTTCCTCGAGCGTCTCGGCCTCGGCCTGTTCCTCGAGACGATCGAGGCCGACCCCGCGTCGCTCGATGTCGCCGAGACCCTCCGCGTGCTCGAGGACTACAAGCAGCTCGATGTCGAGTGCGCCTCGATGGTCCTCGCGCTCTGCCGCGGCATCCGCGCGCGCTATCCCGAGTGGAAGCACATGATCGACGGCGACGGCGGCGACGAGAACCTAAAGGACTACCCGATCGAGGAGAACCCCGAGCTCACGATCCGCAGCGTCGTCAACAACCTGATGCTCTACCACGAAGGGTGGGGCGTGGGACGGATCAAACATTCGCTCACGTACAGCGGCGGCCTGAGCCGCAGCTATGCGCGAACGTACGCACCGGCGCGGAAATTCGGTCTCGAAGGTTTCAGCCCCTTCACCCGGCCCGCCGTCGTGACCGTGGCCGAAGGCATTCCGTTCACGGAACTCAGCCAGATGTCGGTCGACCGGCTCTACTCGCTGAAGGGCGAGGTGGTCCGTCGCGGCATCAAGGCGATCTTCGGAGTCGACATGCCGATCTTCGAGAAGCGCCGTTTCCAGCACGGCGCCATCCGCGTCGAGAAACTGCACCACCGGCTCGGCACGCAGGAGGCGGAGTACCGCCGGCAGTTCCTCGCGTTCTATCAGTGAACGGCACCGGCTCCGCCTACCCGACGCGGGACCGTTCCGCCTGGATACTCGCGCAGCGGCCGCCGCGCCGCGAGGCACCGGACCCGTTTGTGCCGCACGGAGTGTTCCGGGAGAAGGAACGCCTCGCCGATGGCACGATCGCCGACACGGGCGTCGTGCTGCTGACCAACCGCGAGTGTCCGTGGCGTTGCCTGATGTGCGATCTGTGGCAGGGCACGACCCGCGACTCCGTGCCGGACGGGGCAATCACGCGGCAGGTGGAGACGGCGGTGCGGACCTGGGCGGCGGCGGGATCGCTTCCGGCGCAGGTGAAACTCTACAACAGCGGCAGTTTCTTCGATGCCGCGGCGATCCCTCCGGCCGACTATGCGCTGGTGGCAGCGCAGATCGCTTTCGCACGGCACGTCGTGGTGGAGTCGCATCCGCTGCTGCTGGGCGCTCGCGCGATCGCGTTGCGCGACCTGCTCGCCGGCTCGCTCGAGGTGGCGCTCGGGCTTGAGACCGCGGACCCGGTGCTGCTGGAACGGCTCAACAAGGGCTTTGATCTCGCCCAGTTCGCGTGCGCCGCGGCTTTTCTCGCCTCCGAGCGGATCGCGATGCGCGCGTTTGTCCTCGTGAATCCGCCGTTCCAAACGGAGGGCACGGGAGCCGCAGGGGCGGTGAAGTCGGCGGCGTACGCGTTCGAGCACGGTGCCACGGCGGTGACGCTGATCCCGACGCGCGGTGGCAACGGCGCGCTGGAGCGCTTGCGCGCATCCGGTGAGTTCGTGCCGCCCACGCTCGCGCTTTTGGAGGAGGCGCAGAGTGGTGCGCTCGCGCTCGGCCGTGGCCGGGTGTTTGCCGACACGTGGGCGCTGGAACCGTTCGCGGCGTGTCCGCATTGCTTCGCCGCCCGCCGCGCTCGGCTCGAGGCGGTCAACCTCGCGCAGCGCGATTTGCCGGCGGTGTGCTGCGGTAGCTGTGGCGGGGGCTGAGCGGGTTGCTAGCCTGGTCTGAAGGCGTGAGCTGGCGTGCTCGCTCGTGTCGGGGGCGTCCAGTCGGAGACTGGACCTACGGGATGTGGTGTGCCGGCAGGTAGGGCCGGTCTGCGAC
>JAEXPL010000455.1 GCA_023446865.1 Verrucomicrobiota bacterium
CCCCCGGCCAACAAGCGGGGGGGCCCCACCCCGGCGCCGCCCTTCTTGTTGGTGCTTTTTGCGCCCGCCGCCACGAGCGCAGCGCTCGCCGTGCTTTGGCCGCCCCGACCGATGTGTCGACTCCGCCCACGTTGTCTGGATCGTCCACACAGGCCCTCGCCCGCCTTTCGCTACGCGGATGTCGCTATTTCGCCCAGCCGCTGGGCGAAATAGTCCAGTGGTGCGGTCGGCTGCGACGGGATCCCGTCGGTCCCGCGGGGATTAGGCTTTGCTTCCACGTCCATCGGTTTCGCTCATCCGCGGAAGACGAGTTGGCCCGATCCTTGCGTAAGCTGTGTCTCCACCTGTGAGAATCTCCGCCCGCAACGTCCTTCGGCTTTGCCTTCTCCTCTGCGTCGCCGCTCTGCTGCCCGGTCTTGCCCGTGCCGCCGATGCCGCCCGCGCCACCATTGTTCAGGCTATCCTCGCCGATTCTCCGGCCAAGCAGCGCGAGCTGATCGCAACTCTTGCGGGCCAGCCCGACGCTGCCATTCCCGCGCTCCTCGAAGCCTGGCGCAAAGACTCCCTCTTCCTCTACGCCGCGCCCGAAGGCGCGACCATCCCGGTCCAGCTCGTGGGCGAGAAGGACGCCGCTGAGGCCCAGGCCGCCCTGCGCATTCTCGACGGCCAGCCGCTCCTCGATGCTGCGGGCCAACCGCTCCGCCTCGTCGGCGCCGATCTCACCGCCGTCGAGCACACCTCGGCGCTCCGCCGCTCCATGAAGGCCGTGCTCGATCTCCGCGACCTCGGCTCGCCAGACCTCGAGAAACGCCTCCGCGCGATCCAGGTCGTTGGCTTCGCTCAGGATGTCGAGAAGCTCCCGATCCTTCAGGCGCGCCTGAGGACCGAGACGGAGCCCCGTGCGCTGACAACATTGCGCGAGGCGATCGCCCTCATCGGACTCAAGGCCACCACCGAGGCCGAGAGACTCGCCGCACTCGCCGAGCTCAAGACGCTGCACACCCTCGCCAGCGCCGATCTCGTGAAGGTTGCACTCAAGGACGCTGAGACCGCCGGAAAGCCCGCCCTGGTCGAGGCCGCCCGCGCCGCCTCGCGCGCGATCGAGTCGCACCGCTCCAATGTCAATTTCCTGGGGACACTCTTCCGCGGCGCCTCGCTCGGCTCCATCCTGCTCGTTGTCGCGCTCGGTCTCGCGATCACGTTCGGCCTGATGGGCGTGATCAACATGGCGCACGGCGAGATGATCGCCGTCGGCGCGTACACGACCTACCTGGTGCAGAACCTCTTCGGCAGCGGCCTGGCCCTGTCCCCGTTCGGCAAGTTCACGATCAACCTCCCCGGGCTCGGCGCCACCGGGTGGGGCTACCAGTCGTATTTCCTCGTCGCGTTGCCGCTGAGCTTTCTCGCCGCGGCTGCCGTCGGTGTGGCCCTCGAGCGCGGCGTGATCCGCTTCCTCTACCGCCGTCCGCTTGAAAGCCTCCTCGCCACCTGGGGCGTCTCGCTCGTCCTGCAGCAGCTCTTCCGCTTCATCTTCGGCGCGAACAACGTCCAGGTCTCCAGCCCCGCGTTCCTCAGCGGCAACTGGACGATCAACGACATTATCTTCGGCTGGAACCGCGTCTTCGTCATCGGCTTCGCCGCACTGATCGTCGTCGGTGTCTGGCTCGTGCTGACGCGCACTTCGTTGGGCCTGCTCATCCGTGCCGTCATGCAGAACCGCGCGATGGCCTCCTGCATGGGCGTGCGGACCAGCCGGGTGAACATGCTCACGTTCGGCTTGGGCAGCGGCCTCGCCGGCCTCGCCGGCGCCTTCCTCAGCCAGATTGGCAACGTCGGCCCCTCGCTCGGCCAGAACTACATCGTCGATTGTTTCATGACCGTGGTCGTGGGCGGCGTGGGCAACATCGCCGGCACGGTCCTCAGCGCGACCGGTATCGGCTTTGCGGATCAATCGCTCCAGCAGATCCTCGGCAACCCGGTGCTGGGCAAGATCCTCGTGCTCGTCGCCATCATCCTCTTCCTGCAATGGCGCCCCGCCGGCCTCTTCGTCACCCGCAGCCGCAGCCTCGACTGAGCTTCTCCTCCTCCGACCGTTCCTGCCCGTTTCCAGTTTTCCACATTCCTCCTCTTCCGATTCCGCCTCCGTTCCTGAGTCCCTGAGTTCCAGATTCTCCGATCTCTCGCCTTTCCCCTTTCGCCTCCCGTTCATGTCCCGCCTCGCCGCCTTCCTCGCTGTTCGCCGCAACCCCCGCGCCATCTCGCGCGGCGAGCTGATCGCCGTCGGTCTTCTCGCGATCGTCGTTGTCCTCGTCCTGCCGTTGGCCAACCAGCAGGGCTGGATCTCCGATTTCAGAATCAACCTCTGGGGCAAGTACCTCTGCTACGCGATTCTCGCCATCTCCGTCGATCTCCTCTGGGGCTACACCGGCCTGCTCTCCCTCGGCCAGGCGCTCTTCTTCAGCCTCGGCGGCTACATGATCGGCATGCACCTCATGCGGATGATCGGCGACCTCGGCCAATACCATAAGCCGATCCCCGACTTCCTCGTGTTCCTCGGCTGGACCGAGCTGCCAACCTTCTGGAAGCCGTTCTCCAGCTTCCCCTTCGCGCTCGCGATGGTGCTGCTTCTGCCGGGCGTCCTGTCGTGGATCTTCGGTTATCTCGCCTTCCGCTCCCGCATCAAGGGTGTGTACTTCTCCATCCTCACCCAGGCGCTCACCTACGGCGCCGCGCTCATGTTCTTCCGCAACGACATGCTCATGGGCGGCAACAACGGCTTCACCGACTTCAAGTTCATCCTCGGCTTCGATATCCGCGACGCCGCCACGCAGCGCGGCCTCTTTGTCGTCACCGCCGTCGCCCTGCTTGTCATCTACCTGCTCTGCCGCTGGCTCAACGGCACCAAGTTCGGCCTCGTCCAGCAGGCCGTGCGCGACGGCGAGAACCGTGCGCTCTTCTCCGGCTACGCCACCGCGCACTTCAAGCTCTTCATCTTCATCGTCAGCGCGCTCATCGCCGCTGTGGGCGGCGCGCTCTATGTGCCGCAGGTCGGCATCATCAACCCCAGCGAGATGACGCCCGAGAAATCCCTCGAGGCCGTTGTCTGGGTCGCCGTTGGCGGCCGCGGCACGCTCCTCAGCCCGGTGATCGGCGCCGTCGGCGTCAATTGGCTCAAGAGCTGGGCCACCCGCGAGATCCCCGAACTCTGGATTCTCCTCATGGGCGGTCTTTTCATCCTCGTCGTCCTCTTCCTCCCCGGCGGCATCGTCAGCATCCCGGGCAAGATCCGCACTTGGCTCGCCTCCCGCCGCCGCTCCACCGCGCCCGAACCAACCGTTGCTCCGCCCGCCGAACCCGCCCGCGCCAGAACCTGATTCGCCGCGCCTTCCTTACCGAGTTCCGCCTTCCGAGTTTCCCTCCGATGCCCTCCGCCATCCTCACCGTCGAAGACGTCAACAAGACCTACGATGGGTTCCGCGCGATCTCCGACCTGCATTTCTACCTCTTCGAGGGCGAACTGCGCACCGTCATCGGCCCCAATGG